>CAYPJK010000120.1:0-2385 GCA_964411025.1 uncultured Nevskia sp. | reverse complement strand
GAAATCGTCAGCGATCACATCCATCGCGTCGATCTGTCGCGCCGACCGTTCCGCAGCCGCGCTTCCGTGCCGACCCCGTCCGCGCGGCCGAACTGCGCGAGCGGCTCGGCCTCGGCGACGGACCGGCGGTGGCGTTGATGCCGGGGGCGGAGTACGGCCCGGCCAAGCAGTGGCCGGCCGCGCACTACGCAAGCCTTGCTGCCAGCCTCGCGCGGCGCGGCGTGCGCAGCTGGATCATCGGCTCGAAGAAGGAGCAGGCGCTGGGCGACGGCATCGCCCGCGCATCGAAGGGCGGGGCGATCAACCTGTGCGGCCGCACCAGCCTTGTCGATGTCGTCGATCTCGCCGCCGATGCCCGCGCGGTGGTCTGCAACGATTCCGGACCGATGCACATCGCCGCCGCCGCCGGCGCCCGGGTGGTGGCGATCTACGGCTCGTCGACGCCGGACCACACGCCGCCGATGACCGACACCCGCGCCATCCACTACCGCCGCCTGGCCTGCAGCCCCTGCTTCGAGCGGCAGTGCCCGCTGAAAACGCCGTCGGCGCATCTGGATTGCCTGAACGGCATCCATCCGGACGCGATTCTGGCAAGCCTGAACGGCCTTGCAGATTTATAATGCGACCGTTCGGTACGGCGACACTGCCTGCCCCTCACTCCCTTTCCGCAGCCTGCTGGCACTGACCCCCGAGGATTGATTGCAATGACGACGATGGCCGACCGCGACGGGTTCATCTGGCTGGACGGCGAAATGGTGCCGTGGCGCGATGCCCAGACCCACGTGCTGACCTACACGCTGCATTACGGCGTCGGCTGCTTCGAAGGGGTGCGCGCGTACCACACGCCGAAGGGCACGGCGATCTTCCGTCTCGAGGATCACACCAAGCGCCTGTTCAACTCCGCGAAGATCCTCGGCATGAAGATGCCGTTCTCGCAGGAAGTGATCAACGAGGCCCAGCTCGAAGTGCTGCGCACCAACAAGCTGAAGGAAGCCTACCTGCGGCCGATGGTGTTCTACGGCGCCGAAGGCATGGGCCTGCGTGCCGACAACCTGAAGACCCACGTGATGGTGGCCGCCTGGACCTGGGGCGCCTATCTCGGGGCCGACAACGTCGAGCGCGGCATCCGCGTGCGCACGTCGAGCTACACCCGTCACCACGTCAACTCGATGCTGTGCCGGGCCAAGGCCAACGGCAACTACATCAACTCGATGCTGGCGCTGAACGAAGTGCTGAAGGACGGCTACGACGAAGCGATCCTGCTCGACATGTCCGGCCACATCGCCGAAGGCAGCGCCGAGAACATCTTCCTGGTCAAGGACGGCGTGCTGCACACGCCGGACCTGAACTCCTGCCTCGACGGCATCACCCGCAAGACGATCATGCAGCTGGCGGCCGATGAAGGCATCGCCGTGCAGGAACGGCGCATCACCCGCGACGAGCTGTACATCTGCGACGAAGCCTTCTTCACCGGCACCGCCGCCGAAGTGATGCCGATCCGCGAGGTCGACAACCGCGCGATCGGCAGCGGCAAGCGCGGGCCGATCACCGAGCTGCTGCAGAAGCTGTACGCGGCGACGGTCAAGGGCGAGCGCAGCGAGTATCCGGAATGGCGCGCCCACACCAACCCGCCGTCGGCCACCAAGGCCGCCTGACGCCGTTTGCCGGCCCGGCTCCGGTGACGGCGACCAGCAAGACTTGAACGCGCGGGCGCGAGAAAACCGCCGGATCGGGACGCAGGAACAGGCAGCCGCCGGTTACCGCGTCCTGATCGCTGTCGCCGCGCCCTGCTGTCCGACGGCTGTTTGGGCCGGCCCCGAACCCGGCCCGCGATATTCCTGACGCCATGCAGACCGCCATCCCGAACTTCGATGCCGCCCGCGTGCTGGTGGTCGGCGATGTGATGCTCGACCGCTACTGGGTCGGGCCGACCGGTCGCATCTCCCCGGAAGCGCCGGTGCCGGTGGTGCGCATCCAGAAGGACGAGACCCGCCCGGGCGGCGCGGCGAACGTGGCGCTGAACATCGCCGCGCTCGGCGGCCAGGTGCGGCTGCTGGGCGTCGTCGGCCGCGACGACGCGGCGCGCAAGCTGCGCGACGCGCTGGTCGAGAAGCGCGTGCAGCCGGATTTCGTCGACACCACCTCGTGCCCGACGATCACCAAGCTGCGCGTGCTGAGCCGCAACCAGCAGCTGATCCGGCTGGATTTCGAGGAATCGCTGGCGGTTGCCGGCGCCTTCAACCACGCCACCTTCCTCGACCGCTATCGGCAGGCGCTCGACGACGCGCAGGTGGTGGTGCTGTCCGATTACGGCAAGGGCACGCTGGCCGATGCCGCGCAGATGATCGCCGAGGCCCGCGCCCGCAACCTGCCGGTGCTGGTCGA
>CAYPJK010000119.1:0-7644 GCA_964411025.1 uncultured Nevskia sp. | reverse complement strand
GGCGACCTGGCGCACGCCATCGGCCATCGCGGCGATGCGGGAGGTGTTCAGTTCCAGCCGCTCGACCATCGCCTCGTCGAGTCTGGCGTCGCGGGCGGCGCGCAGGTCGAGGGCATTGGCTTCGAGGATCGTGGCGGCGTCCGCCTCGATGACATCGGCAAGCGCGAACAGCGCGGCGTTCTTCTCGCCGGTGGTGGCACGGGCGATTTCGCGGGCGGCCGCGCGGGCGCGGCGACCGACTTCTTTCATGTAGCGATTGACGGCGTCGTTGCTCGCCGCGTCCTTCCGGAATTCCTTGTGGGTTGCCGCAGTCATCGCCTTGCTGGTGCCGCCTTTCGCTTCGCTGCGCCGCTGGCAGCCACGGTCAATGTTAACAACTCTTCCCAGGCCTGCGGCTGGCTGCCGCTGGACTTGGCCAGCACGTCGATCTGCGCGCAGCGGCGCAGCCAGCCAAGGACCTGGTTGACCGATGCGCGCTCGCAAGCCTTGGTGTACGGCCCCTGGTTGGCCTTGTGGATGCGGGCGGCTTCCACGGCGGCGGCGGCGTTGCCGGTGCGCGCCTTCAGCGTCGTGGCGGCCGACAGCTGCCGGAAGCCCATCGCCAGCAGCAGGTTGATCGGCACCACGTCCATGCCTTCGCCGCGGAGCACGTCGAGCCCGCGCACTGCGCCGGCGGCGTCGCCGGCCATGATCTTGTTGATCCAGCCGAACACGTCGATGTGCGCCGAATCGGCGACGGCGCCGTCGACCGCCGCGATGTCGAGCCGCGTGCCCTTCGGCTGCAGCAGCACCAGCTTCTGCACTTCCTGCTGGGCGGCGAGCAGGTTGCCCTCGGTGCGCTCGGCCAGCAGGCGCAGCGCGTCCGGATCGGCGTCGAGACCGGCGGCGCGCAGCCGTCCGGCGATCCAGGCCGGCAGTTCGGCGGCCTTCAGGGGTTCGAAGTACAGGCTGGCGCCGGCGGCTTCGAGCGCGGCAAACCAGCCGCCGCTGCGACTGCGCCATTCCAGCTTGTTGACGTGGACGAGCAGCAGCACGTAGCGCGGCGGATCGGCGGCGATCTGCTGCAGGATCTTGCCGCCGGCCGCATCCGGTGCCTGATGCAGCCGCAGTTCGACGATGCGCAGGGATGCGAACAGCGACATCGCATTGCAGGCGTCGAGCAGCCGGCCCCACTCGAAGCCCTTTTCGGCGTCCAGCACCTCGCGTTCGGAATAGCCCTTGGCGCGGGCGGTGGCGCGAATCGCATCAAGCGCTTCCTGGGCCAGCAGCGGCTCTTCGCCGCCGACGACGTACAGCGGCGCCAGGCCCTTGGCGAGCGCGGCCGGCAGTTGCGAAAGCGTCAGGCGCATGGTCGGGGCTCAGCGATCGAGGAAGGCCGCGATGCGCTGCGCGGTGTCGACGGGCGCGTCGAAGTGCAGCATGTGGCCGGCGCCGGCGATCACTTCGACCGCGTGGCGGCGGTAGCAGGCGAGCCGCGCGGCGCGCTGTTCCGGCGGCATCGGGATGTGTGATCTCTCGGCATCGATGAACAGCGTGTCTGCCGTGACCTCGCGCCAGATCGCGTTGGAATCTTCGGCGTGATAAAGCCCCGGCCCGTGCCGGTGATGGCGCGGATCGGCGCACAGCGTGATCCGGCCCCGGCCGTCCTCGCGGCCCCAGCAGCGGGCCACGAACAGCGCCTGCTCGGACGACAGCTGCGGATGCTGGCGCTGCACGCGGCTGGCCAGATCCTCGAATGACGGATAGCTGCGCAGCTTGGGTGCTTCCTGCAGCTGGTCGAGCCAGTGGCGGAAGCGCTTCGGCGCCATGGCCGACGGCATGTCCGGCAGCGTGACGCCATCGAGCAGCACCAGCTTCTGCACCCGCTCAGGCCGCAGGCCGGCGTACAGGCTGACGATCTGCGCGCCCATGCTGTGGCCGACCAGCCGCAGCGGCGTGCCGGCGGCGTAGTGCTCGACGAAGGCTTCCAGATCCGCGACGTAATCGGGGAACCAGTAGCCGTCCTGCGGCCATTCGGTTTGACCGAAGCCGCGCCAGTCCGGCGCCAGCACCTGATAGCGACCGGCGGTGGCCTCCAGCAGCGCCGCAACCAGCGGTTCGAAGGTGGCCGACACGTCGAGAAAGCCGTGGCCGAGGAAGATCATCGGCCGGTCCGCTGCGCCCCAGCGGCGGATGTGGTGGCGGATGCCGCGGGCGCGCAGGAAGTCGGAACGGCTGGAAGCGGGGTAGAAAGTCATGCGCCATTATCGCCATCACGGCCAGCCGGGGCGCGGGGCCCGAGGCCGGAAATCAATTCGGAAATCGGGTCGGAAATGCGAACGGCACCGATGGCGCAGTCGATGCGCGGTCAGGCTTTCCCGGCGGCGGCCAACGCGTTTTCCAGCAGCACCAGCCGGTCGTTGCCCCAGAACATCTCGCTGCCGACGAAGAAGGTCGGTGCGCCGAAGGCACCGCGCTTGATCGCCTCGTCGGTATTGGCACGCAGTTCGTCCTTGACCGGCTGCTGCTGGCTGGCCGCCAGCAGCGCAGCGCCATCGAAGCCGGCGGCGCTGACTGCCGCGACCAGTGCATCCGGCTGGCCGATGTCAATGCCGTCGACCCAGTAGGCGCGCATCACGGCGAGTGCGAAGCGGCCACCGTCGCCGGCGGCACCGGCGGCGCAGGCCATCCGCAGCGCGGCGATCGAATTGACCGGGAACACCTTCGGGAAATTCAGCGGCTGGCCATACAGCGCGGCCCAGCGACCGAGGTCCTTGAACAGGTGCTTGGCCTTGGCGGCGACGGTGGCCGGTGCCCGGTTGCCGGTGGCTTCGAAGACCTTGCCGAGCACGAACGGTCGCCAGGAAACCGTCGCGCCGGTGCGGGCGGCCAGCGCCTCGATCTGCGTGGCGGCCAGCCAGGTGTACGGGCTGGCGGGGTCCCAGAAGAATTCGATCACGAGTGGGTTCATGGCAGATGACGGCGGCTTGGCCGAAATTGACGACATCAGAGAGCGGCGAGCTTGCCCTTCGCCTGTCTGCGGCACAAGTTATGCTTGAGCCCGCGAGCGGCCGCGTGTCCAGTCGTCCATACCGAAAATCCAGGCCCGCAACGAATCCCATGACCTATTGCGTCGCGATCAAAGTCAATGACGGCCTCGTCTTCGCTGGTGATACCCGCACCGCTGCGGGCGTCGACGATGTCCGCACCTACAACAAGCTGCATGTGCTGGAAGTGCCCGGCGAGCGGGTGTTCGTGATCCTGTCGGCCGGTAACCTCGCGACCACGCAGTACGTGCTGGCGCATGCCCGGCGCGAGATGAATGATCCGAATGTCGCGGTGTCGCTGCGCACCGTGCGCCACATGTTCGATGCCGCCGACTACCTCGGCCAGCTGTCGGTGCGGGCGCAGAAGCAGGCCACCGAATCGAACATGAACATCAACGTCGAGACCACACTGATCCTCGGCGGCCAGATCACCGGCGAAGACCCGGCGATCTACATGATCTATCCGCTCGGCAACTGCATCTCGGCCAGCCCGGAAACGCCGTTCCTGCAGATCGGCGAAATCAAGTACGGCAAGCCGATCCTCGATCGATTCGTGCGTTCGCAGGTGAAGCTCGAAGATGCCGCCCGCTGCGCGCTGGTGTCGCTGGATTCGACGATGCGCTCGAACATCTCGGTCGGCCCGCCGGTGGACGTGGCGATCCTGCCGCGCGATGCGCTGGCGATCAGCCATTCGCTGCGTCTGGACTTCGATACGCCGTACTACGCCAGCCTCAAGGATGCCTGGGGTCGGCAGCTCGAGAACGCCGTCCGCAACCTGCCGAAGTTCGACTGGGAAGTGCAGCAGTCGCTGCCGCTGTCAGCGCAGCCCATGCCGGTGTCGACGATGGGCCAGCAGCAGCGCCAGCAGGATGGCAGCAGCCTGCAGCAGGGCTGGCAGGGCGGTTCATGGTCGCCGGACAGCGATCCGGACAACGGCTTCCGGTAATCACGCCGGCGACGGCGGCCTCGCCGCCGGACCGCCCGCGCATTCCGAGGCAGCGGCCCTTTCCTTTTCCTGATCCGGGCTGACGCGGCTGCGTCGGCATCACATGCGCGGTGTTCGCCCGCGATGCCCGCCTGGCGCCGGTGCCGTCTGGACGGGACCGGCACCGAGACAAAGCGGATCAGCCGCCGAAGTAGGCTTCGCTGACCGCCGTGTGCATGTCGGCGAGGCCAATCTGGATTTCGTCCATCAGCGACGGCACCCCGTCCGGCGTCTTCAGCAGCGTGTCGATGTTGGCGTCGCGGATCAGCGCCTTGGTGCGGTCGATGGTGCGCTCGATCCTGCGATCGTTCGGCAGGTGCGGCAGCGTCGAGGCGATGTTGCCGAGGCAGAACATCACCGAGCGCGGGAAGTCGCGGTTCTGCAGCAGGAAGCGCAGCACGCCGGAGCCGTTGACGCGGGTCCGCAGGTGGCGGCGGTACATCTGGTAGGCGGTCAGGCTGCGCAGCACGCTCATCCAGACGATGTTCTCGAACGGCGTCAGGTCCAGCTTGTCATCCGGCGTCAGCAGCTTGGTGGTGCGCACGTCGAGGATGCGCGTGGTCATGTCGGCCTGTTCGATGTTGGTGCCGATGCGCAGGAACTGGAAGCCGACATCGCGGCTCATGTTGCTGGTCAGCACGCTGTAGACCAGCAGCGCGCCGCTGATCACCTGCTGCACGAAGGCCTGCCGGCTGGCGCGCAGGATCGCCGATTCGCCACGCTCGTTGACGTAGTAGAACAGGTCGTTGAGCCGCTCCCAGGTATCGCGCGGCATGGTGTCGCGCGACACGCGGAGGATTTCCCGGGCGCTGTGCAGCGACGACAGGATCGACCCCGGATTCTTCGGATCGACCATCAGGAAGCGCAGCACGTTGTCCTCGGTGGCTTCCGGATACAGCTCCTTGAAGCGCAGGTCGGCGCCCACGATCTCGATCAGCGGTCCCCAGCCGAGCGGCATCCGCCGCGGCAGGTCGAGCATCAGGTTGGCGTTGACGTTGATCAGGCGCGCGGTGTTCTCGGCGCGCTGCATGTAGCGTCCGAACCAGTACAGGTTTTCGGCGACGCGGGAGAGCATCAGGCGGCTCCCTTCTGGGTCTGGGATTGGGCGGCGGCGGGCGAACTGACAACGGCCGGCAGGTCATCGTCGATGTCGACGATCCAGGTGTCCTTCGAGCCGCCACCCTGCGAGGAGTTGACCACCAGCGAACCCTTCACCAACGCCACACGGGTCAGGCCACCGGTGGTGACATAGGTGCTTTCGCCGCGACTCAGGATGAACGGCCGCAGATCCAGATGACGCGGCTCGATGCCTTCGTCGCAGATGGTCGGCGCGGTGGACAGGCTCAGGGTCGGCTGGGCCATGTAATTGCGCGGGTTCTTCTCGATCAGCGCACGGAACTTCTCGTGCTCGTCCTTCGACACCCGGGGCCCGATCATCATGCCGTAGCCGCCGGATTCGTTGGCCGGCTTGACCACCAGCTTGTCGAGATTGGCCAGCACGTGCTTGCGCTGCTTGTCATCGAAGCACAGGTAGCTCGGCACGTTCGGCAGGATCGCGTCCTCGCCGAGGTAGTACTTGATCATCTGCGGCACGTAGGCATAGACGACCTTGTCGTCGGCGACACCGGCGCCCGGCGCATTGGCCAGCCCGACCTTGCCCTTGATCCACGAGCGCATCAGGCCTTTGCAGCCGAGGATCGATTCCGGATTGAAGGCTTCCGGATCGAGGAACAGGTCGTCGATGCGGCGGTAGATGACGTCGACGCGCTTGAGCCCGTCGATGGTCCGCATGTAGGTGCAGTCGTCGTCGCCGACCACCAGATCCGTACCTTCGACCAGTTCCACACCCATCTGCTGGGCGAGGTAGGCGTGCTCGAAATACGCCGAGTTGTAGATGCCCGGCGTCAGCAACACGATGTTCGGTGCGTCACCCGGCCGCGGGCTGATCGCTACCAGCGTGTCGTAGAGCTGGGCGGTGTAGTCGTCCACCGGCAGGATGTTGGTGGTGTGGAACAGTTCCGGCCAGATGCGCTTGATGACCGCGCGGTTCTCCAGCATGTACGACACGCCGGACGGTACGCGCAGGTTGTCTTCGAGCACGTACAGGGTGCCGTCACCGTCGCGGACCAGGTCGGAACCGCAGATGTGCGCCCAGATGCCGTGCTTCGGCCGCACGCCGACGCACTGGGGCCGGAAGTTCACCGATTCGGCCAGGATCTCGGCCGGGAAGATCCCGTCCTTGATGATCTGCTGCTTGCCGTACAGATCCTGGATGAAATGATTCAGCGCAGTGACCCGCTGCTTCAGCCCGCGCTCGGTCTTTTCCCACTCCTTCCTCGGAATGACGCGCGGAATGATGTCGAACGGCCAGGCGCGGTCAACGTTCTTGCCTTCGGAGTAGACCGTGAACGTGATGCCCATGACCTTGATCGCCAGGTCGGCGGCCAGGCGCCGGTCGGCCAGATCCTTGGGCGACAGGCTTTGCAGGTATTCGACGAGGCTGCGGGCTGCGGGTCTTGCGAGGCCGGCGTAGGCGGCGTCGCCTCGATATTGGCGCCAGTCGAATGCCATGCTTGTGTCCAGGGGGTGTCCAGTCCTGTGGTGCGCGATTCCGCCATCCCGGCCGGAACGTTGATATTGAAAGGGTTCGTGTCTAACCTAGCATCAGACATACGCAAAACATAGGCCACGGCACCGTGCTCCAGTGCCCGTGCCGACAGGATTTTCCTCCCCCTCAATGACCCGCTCCCGCCCCGCCCTCGAACTGAAGGGCCGCATGCTTCCGATCACGCGCGTGCGGGTGCTTGAAGCCGATCCAGTCGCCATCCGCACGCAGATCGCCGAAATGGCGCGGCAGATGCCACAAGCGGTGAAGGGCATGGCGGTGGTCATCGACAGCGACATCGACGCCGATCTCCCCGGCCTGCTGGCGAGCTTTCGCGAAGTCGGCATCCAGCCGCTGGCGGTGTCGGATGGCCCGCTGGCCGCTGCCGCCCGGGCGTCCGGCCTGCCGGTGGTGTCGAAGGACAGCGGCAAGGCCGCACCGGCGCCGGCACGACCGGCCGCTGTGCCGCCGGTTGCTGCTGCTGCGGTGCGCCGCCCGGCGCGGGTGGTGGCTGATCCGATCCGCTCCGGTCAGCAGGTCTACGCCGAGGATTGCGATCTGATCGTGCTGAACACCGTCAGCCCCGGCGCCGAAGTGATCGCCGACGGCTGCATTCATGTCTACGGCAAGCTGGCCGGGCGCGCGCTGGCCGGCGTCAAGGGCGACGAATCGGCACGGGTGTTCTGCCGCAAGCTCGACGCCGACCTGATCGCCATCGCCGGCATCTATGCCGTGGCCGAGCAGATCAAGGCCGGCCCGGTCAACGAACCGGCACAGGCCTGGCTCGACGGCGGGCGCTTGAAGATCGAAGCACACAAGATCTAGTTTCTGGCGAGACTCCGGCGCAGCGGCACGTCGCCGGCCGCGAGCCTCATCGTTCACGCATCAACAGACAAGCTGCACGGAGCACCGTTGGCCAAGATCATCGTAGTCACCTCGGGCAAGGGCGGCGTCGGCAAGACCACCACCAGCGCCTAGTTCGCCACCGGGCTCGCCATGAGCTGCAAGAAGACTGCCGTGATCGATTT
>CAYPJK010000118.1:0-7656 GCA_964411025.1 uncultured Nevskia sp. | reverse complement strand
CCGCCGGATTTCCTGGCGCGGCTGGTGGCGCAGCTGAAGGACGCCAAGAGCTTCGCGCCACCGTGGAACCTGCGGCTGAAGGCTTCGCTGCTGAAGAGCGTGGCGCCGGCCTGGGAGATCGACGACGGGCTGGACCTGGATTACCACGTGCGCCATTCGGCGCTGCCGCATCCGGGCGGCGAGCGCGAGCTGGGCGTGCTGGTATCGCGCCTGCACAGCCACGAACTGGACCTGAACCGGCCGCTCTGGGAATGCCATGTCATCGAAGGGCTGGAGAACCGCCGCTTCGCGCTGTACATCAAGATTCACCATGCGCTGATCGACGGCGTCGGCGGCATCCGGCTGACCGCGCGGGCGTTCTCGACCAGTCCGGGCCAGCGTGGCATCACGCCGCCGTGGTCGATCGGCACGGAGATGAAGAAGCGCCGCGCGCGCCGCGACGAGGCCGCCGACAACGCGCCACTGCCGTCCGCGCTCGACCGGCTGCGCGAGCAGCTGGCCCAGCAGGTCGAACTGGTGCCGCAGGTGTTCAACGCGCTGACCAAGATCTGGAGCGGCAAGAAGCCACACGACGCGCTGGCCACGCCGTTCAAGGCGCCGAAGTCGGTGCTCAACGAGCGGGTCGACGGCCAGCGCCGCTTCGCCACCCAGCAGTACGACCTGGCGCGGCTGAAGGCGATCACCGAAAAGGCCGGCGTCACGCTCAACGACGTGGTGCTGGCGATCTGCGCCGGCGCGCTGCGCCGCTTCCTGAAGGAACTGAACGCGCTGCCCCGGCGCAGCCTGACTGCCGGCCTGCCGGTATCGGTGCGGCCCAAGGGTGATCTGGAACTGGGCACGGCGATCAGCTTCATGCTGGCCGATCTGGGCACCTCGATCGCCGATCCGATCAAGCGCCTGCACTGGATCCACGAATCGACGCTGGGCGCCAAGGAACACCTGCAGAGCCTGCCGAAGAGCGGCCTGAACAACTACACGACGCTGTTCATGGCGCCCTACATCATGGGCATCCTCACGGGGGCGGCCGGCCGCATCAAGCCGATGTTCAACCTGGCGATCTCCAACGTGCCCGGCCCGGACCAGACGCTGTACCTCGGCGGCGCGAAGCTGGAGGCGATGTACCCGGTCAGCGTGCTGATGCACGGCCAGGCGCTGAACATCACCTGCCTGTCGTACGCCGGCAAGCTGAACTTCGGCTTCACCGGCGCCCGCGATGCGCTGCCGCACATGCAGCGGCTGGCCGTCTACACCGGCGAAGCGCTGGACGAGCTGGAAGCGGCCGTGCAGAAAACCGGCCGCTAGGCCGGCGCGGTTCCGCTGGCGGGCAATCGCTAGCCGGTCACGACCGGGCCGGCCGGCCGGCGCAGGCGGGAAGCGGCTCGGCGCAGTACCGGCAGCAGGCCGACATGGATCGCCGCTGCCGCCAGCGGCGCAAACAGCAGCCAGGCCGCGATGCCACCGAGCGCCACGCCGGCGAACTCGCGGATGAACGGCAGCGGTGCGGCTTCGAAGCGCGCCATCAGCTCCGGGATCGACAGACTCACATGCGGCGCGCCGAACCATTCGCCGGCCCGCCAGAACGGAATCAGCAGCGCGAACTGCAGCGGGTAGCACAGGTAGTTGACCAGCTGGATGATCGGCTGGTTGAGGCGCAGCGCCCAGGCGGCCAGCCCGCACAGCAGCGTGGTCGAGCCCAGGATCGGGAACACCGCGATCACGGCGCCGAGCGCAGCGGTCAGCGCAATCCGCTCTGGCGTGGTGCCCTGGCGCAGCTGGTTGAGGATCGGCGCGACGATGCGTCGCCGCCACCAGCTGCCTTCCACGACCGCCGGCGCCGCGCTGCTCATTGGTGGCCCGGCGGCCGGCGCAGCAGGAAGTCCTCGATGGTCGCGCCGGCTGGCAGCCGGTACAGCTGGATCAGCGCGTAGGCCGCCATCGCCATGTTGCCGGTGGCCAGCACCAGCAGCAGCCAGACCAGCCGCGCGAGGTTCGAGGTCTCCTTGTAGGCGATCCACAGCCAGAACCACAGGAAGCCGAAATAGGTGTCGAACAGCGTGGCGACGAACCACGGGTTGTTGCCGGCCGCCGGGTTGGCGAGCAGGTCCTGGATCGCCGGCACGATGCTCTGGTGGCCGGTGGCCCAGACCGAGGCACCGACCAGCGCGCCGAAGGCAATGACCGCAAACGCGCCGATGCCGAATTTCATCAACGTGTCCCTCAGGCCGGCTTGTTCAGGGTGAGGTGCATCAGGTCGATCGAGCCGGTGCGGAAGCCGCATTCGCAGTAGCTCAGGTAGTAGCGCCACATGCGCAGGAAGCGTTCGTCGAACTGCTGGACGATCTGCTCGCGCACGCCCAGCACGTTGCGGTGCCAGGCGGCCAGCGTGTCGGCGTAATCGCGGGCGTAGAACTTCGGGTCCGCCGGCATCAGCCCGGCCTTGCGGGCCAGGTCCTGGAACAGGCCTGGGGGGCACAGCATGCCGCCGGGGAAGATGTACTTCTGGATGAAATCGCGCTTGGTGCGGTAGTTGTCGAAGATCGCCGGATTGATGGTGATGCCCTGGATCGCGGCAATGCCACCCGGCTTCAGCGCCTTCGCGATTGCCGCGAAGTAGCCCGGCCAGTATTCCTCGCCGACCGCTTCGTACATTTCGATCGAAACCACGCGATCGTAGGTGTCGGTCACGTCGCGGTAGTCGCGGATCTCGAACGTGACGCGGTCGGCCACGCCCGCTTTCTCGGCGCGCAGCCTCGCCTCGGCGTACTGCTCGTTGGACAGCGTGATCGAATGCACCCGGCAGCCGGCATGCTTCGCCGCATAGATCGCGAAGCCGCCCCAGCCAGAGCCAATCTCCAGCAGCGTGTGCTCGGGCTTCAGGTCCAGGCGCTCGAACATCAGCCGGAACTTGTTGATCTGGGCGTCCATCAGCGTTTCGTTCGGCTGCAGGTACATGCCGGACGAGTACGCCATCGTGTCGTCGAGCCACAGCTTGTAGAACGGGTTGCCGAGGTCGTAGTGGTACTCGATGTTCTTCTTCGCCGTGCGCTTGGTGTTCGCTTTCAGCTTGTGCTTGACCATCCACCAGAAGCGGCCCAGCCAGTTGATCTCGAACGGGCCCTTGTAGTGCGGCTCGTTGAGGTACATGACCATCAGCAGCCGGGTCAGGTCCGGGCTGTCCCAGCAGTCATCGAGAAAGGCATCGCCGATGCCGACCTCGCCGCCGGTCAGCAGATGGCGCATCAGCCGTTCGCTCTTGATCCGCCACTGGCCGTGCGGACCCGGCTCGCGGCCCTCGAAGCGGCGCGTGCTGCCGTTCGGCAGCACGATGTCGAGCGTGCCGATGCGCACGCCGGACATCATGTACATCAGCACCCGCAGGCCGAGGCTCAGGCCGCGGTTGTCGCCGTGGGTGGCGAAGGTGTCGGGCAGGTCGGGCGAAAAGCCATCGCGCTGGATGATCTTGTCGAGCGGCTCGCGGCGATCGTCGTGGGTGTCGTCGTGCTTCATGGCATCAAAAGGTCGGATTCGCAGGATGTTCGACGTTCAGCTGACATCGTGTTCCGGTGCCGCCGGCTTGCCGTGGAAGCGGCCGCCGCGCAACCAGATCTTCAAGGCTTCCCAGTGAATGCCGGCAACGACCTTCAGGGTCATCAGCGGCATCCGCAACACCTGCGCCAGCACCGCGCCATCACGCAGCGGCCGGCGTTCACCGGCCAAGGTCGCGTCGAGGATCGGCACCCCGTCGCGCGTCTCGTGAATCACCACCCGCAGCCGCTCACCGGGGTCTTCCAGCGTGAAACGGTAACGGCCGACGAGGTCGAAGAACGGCGACACGTGGAAGCACTTGTCCTTCTCGTGTGGCTGCTGATACGGCATCGGCTCGCCACCGGATGCGAGCAGGTAGCAGTGCTTCTCGCCGAAGGTGTTGCGCACCTCGGCGATCACCGCACGCAAACGGCCGTCACGGTGCTCGCAGTACCACAGCGAGATCGGGTTGAACGCGAAGCCGAGCAGCCTCGGGAACGCCAGCAGCCGGATGCGACCGCCATCCAGCGCGATGCCGGCCTGCGCCAGCAGGTCTTCGGCCCAGCGGCGCAGCGCGCCGGGCTGCCCGCTGCCGTGGTCGCGGTCATGAAAGGCCAGCAGGTTGAAGCGGTTGCGCGACACCAGCCGCAGCCCGGCCACCGCTTCGTCGATGCGGTCGATGTCCCAGACGATGTAGAACACCCGGTAGACGAAACGGTACAGCGGCGCCACCCGGCGGCGATGCATGACCCGGCTCGGATAGAGCGCCGCCGCCTCGGCAGCAACCGGCAGACCGGCAGCGGCGCGGCGGCCGCTCACAGCGTCGCCCACTCCGGCAGGCAGCGGGGATCGATGCCCTGCACCGCCCGCAGTCCGGACTTCAGGCCGTCTTCGTGGAAGCCGTAGCCGGTCCAGGCGCCGGCCCACCAGAGGCCGCCGCCACCCTGGATGGCCGGCAGCTTGGCGTGCGTGACCTGGCTGGCTGCGGTGTACAGCGGGTGGTGGTAGACGGTGTCGTAGATGACCTTGTCGGCCGGCACTTCGCGCTGCGGATTGAGGGTGACGATGTAGTTCACCGGCCCCGGAATGTGCTGCAGCAGGTTCATCCAGTAGCTGCCGGAAATCCGCTGGTCGTGGATCGCTGACACCGGATGCGTGTAGTTCCAGCTGGCCCAGGCGGCGCGGCGCCTCGGCAGGAAACGGTCATCGGTGTGCAGGATCACCCGCGATTCGCTGTACGGAATGCCGGCCAGCACTTCGCGCTCGGCGGGGCTGGCATCTTCCAGCAGCCGCAGCGCGGTGTCGGAATGGGTGGCGCAGACCACGCGGTCGAAGTGCTGCTCGCCATCGGCCAGCCGGACGATCACGCCGCCCTCGGGCGCACGGCGGATGCCGAGCGTCGGCGTTTCCAGCCGCAGCGCGCCGCGATAGCGGGCCAGCAGCTTGCGCACGTAGACATGGCTGCCGCCGGTCACCGAGTGCCAGGTCGGCTGCTGGGTGGCAGTGAACAGGCTGTGGCTGTCGAAGAAGCGCATGAAGTCATCGGCCGGGTACTGCGCCGCCGCTTGCGGCGAGCAGCTCCAGATCATGCCGGCCATCGGCAGCAGGTAATCGCGCTTCAGGCCTTCGGAGAACCCTTCGCGGTCGAGGAACTCGCCGAGCGAGCCGGTCGGCAGGTTCCCGGATTTCAGCAGCGCGTTGCAGCGCCGGTTGAGCTTGAGGATGTCCAGCAGCATCCGGATGTGGCCGGGCTTGAACAGGTTGGTCCACTGGGCGAACACGCTCCAGATCTGGTCGCTGCCCTTCCATTCGTAGCGGCCATCGCCGATCGACACCGCGAACGACATGCTGGTCGGCCGCGTCTGCACGTCCAGCTCCCTGAACAGCGCGGTCAGGTTGGGATAGTTGATGCCGTTGTAGACGATCCAGCCGGTGTCGACCGCAATCGGCCCGGCCGGCGTCGAGATCGGGATGGTGTTGGTGTGGCCGCCGACGCGGCTGTCCTGCTCGATCAGCGTGACCGTGTGCTGGCGAGCCAGGAAATAAGCGGCGGACAGGCCGGAGATGCCGGAACCGATGACGGCGATGTTCATGAGCGAGAAAAGGAAAGGACCGGCATGGAGTTGCCGCGCGCGCTGTTACGGCGCTGCGGCAGCCCGGGATGCAGCCGGCGACCGCAGCGCCGGCACCAGATGCGGCCAGACGGCGTCGAGCAGCAGCGGCTGGGCGGCCGTGGTGGGGTGGATGCCGTCGTCCTGGAACCACTTCGGGCGGTCATCGGCAATGGGGGCCAGGAAGAACGGCACCATCGGCGTGCGGGTGGTCGCAGCGACCTCGGCGAACGCCTTCTGGAAGCGTTCGGTCACCAGCAGCCCGTAGTTCGACGGGATGCGCATCTCGAACAGCAGCGGCGTGGCCTCGGCCTTGCGCACCAGCGCGATCATCGTTTCGAGATTGGCGCGCATGGCCTTCAGGCTCAGGCCGCGCAGGCCATCGTTGGCGCCCAGCTCGATCAGCACCAGCGCCGGCCGGTGACGGGACAGCGCCGCCGGCAGCCGCGACAGCCCGCCGGCGGTCGTCTCGCCGCTGACCGAGCCGTTGACCACGGTCCAGCCACGCAGGGATGCATCGGCTTGAGTTCCGAGCTTTTGTTCCAATAAACGAACCCATCCGCGCTGGCTGTCGACGCCATAGCCGGCGCTCAGCGAATCGCCCCAGACCAGGATCGTCTGCGCGGCGCGCAGCGGCCCGGCGGCGATCAGCGCGACGGTCAGCAGCAACCATCGAATCAGGAGTGTTGGACGCATGAGCGCAGACGCCAGCGGAGTGGGAACGACCGTGATTGTGGCTGAAAGGCTGACACAAAAGATCGTCAGCGGCGGCGAACAGATCGCGATCCTGGACGACCTGAGCCTGTCGATCCGGGCCGGCGAAACGGTGGCGATCGTCGGTGCTTCCGGCTCCGGCAAGACCACGCTGCTGTCGCTGCTGGCGGGGCTGGATTCGCCCACGTCGGGTTCGATCATGCTGGCCGGCCAGCGGCTTTCAAGCCTCGACGAGGACGGCCGCGCCGCGCTGCGCGCCGGCCGGGTCGGCTTCGTGTTCCAGTCGTTCCAGCTGCTGGCCGGGCTCACCGCGCTGGAGAACGTCATGCTGCCGGCCGAACTGGCCGGCCGCGCCGATGCCGAACGCCTGGCGCGCGACACGCTGGCCCAGGTCGGGCTCGGCACGCGCACCGGCCATTACCCGTACCAGCTGTCCGGCGGCGAGCAGCAGCGGGTGGCCATCGCCCGCGCCTTCGCTGCCCGGCCGGACATCCTGTTCGCCGACGAGCCGACCGGCAATCTCGATGCCGCAACCGGTGCGCGGATCATCGACCTGCTGTTCCAGCTCAACCGCGAACGCGGCGCAACGCTGGTGCTGGTCACCCATGACATGACGCTGGCGGCCCGCTGCGACCGGGTGCTGCGGCTCAACGCCGGGCGCATCGAATGAGCGCGCCGGGCACGGCCAGCACCGTCCGCTACGCGCTGCAGCGGCTGCGCCGGGGCTGGACCAGCGGCGAGCTGCGGGTGCTGGTGCTGGCGCTGGCGATCGCGGCGGGGGCGGCGATTGCCGTCGGCCTGTTCACCGACCGCGTGCGGCAGGCGCTGGAAGCCGGTGCCGGCGAACAGCTCGGTGCTGACGCCGTGATCAACGGCCGCGATCCGCTGCCGGAATCGACGCGGGTGGCGCTGCGCGCAACCGGCGCGCGGCTGGTAGCCGTGACCAGTTTCCCAAGCGTGGTCGCCCGGGTCGACGGCGAGGACACCCAGCTGGCAACGGTCAAGGGCGTGGAGGCCGGCTATCCGCTGCGCGGTGCGCTGCTGCTGGCGCGCGAGCCGTTCGGCGCCACCGAAACAGCGCCGCCGCAGCCGGCCGCCGGCGAGGTCTGGGTCGACCTGCGGCTGTGGACCACGCTCGGTCTGCAGCAGGGCGCCCAGCTGCAGGTCGGCAACCGGGCGCTGACGGTCAGCCGGCTGATCGTCGAGGAGCCGGGCCGCACCGCCGGCTTCGGCGATCTGGCGCCGTCGCTGCTGATCAAAGCCGACGAGCTGCCGGCCACCGGCCTGACCGGACCGGGCAGCCGCC
>CAYPJK010000117.1:0-7677 GCA_964411025.1 uncultured Nevskia sp. | reverse complement strand
TGCGTGCTGAACCTGCCCTCACCGGCGCTGGTTGGGCATGTCGACCGGCTGGCGCGGCTGACCGGCTCCAACCCGGTGCCGGCGGCCAAGCAGATGCGCAATTACACGCACGAAAAGAACAAGTGGGAGATCTCCGGGCTGACCCCGGTCGCCAGCGAGACGGTCCAGCCGCCGCGTGCGCTGGAATGCCCGGTGCAGATGGAAGCGGTGCCGGCCGCCACCAACGGTTTCATGGCGGACGACCCGATGTGGAAGGTCGGCATCAAGGTGTTCGAGGTCCGCATCACGCGGGTCCACGTGCATCCGGAACTGCTGATGGCCGGCACCACCGATCGCATCGACCCCGACAAGTGGGGGCCGCTGATCATGAAGTTCCAGAAGTTCTACGGCTGCACCACCGAGCAGGTTCATGGATCACGCCTCGGCGAGATTCCGGAAGCGACCTACCTGAGCCCGGATGTCGAGCGGGCACGCGCCGCGACGATGCGGCCAGCCTAGCCTCAAAGGCGCCGCCGGTTCCGCCGGCGGTCGGTGTCCGGGCGAGGAGCGGGCGAGAAGCCAGGTCCTGCGCTCCGATGGGCGGGTCGACAGCCGTGCAGCGAGCGGGCGCGTACGCCGGCCAGCGTTCGCACCATCCGGATCGTCCGAGCGACGGCGCGCGCCGGCATCGCAGTTCGTCCGTCTCGCCATAGGGGCATGCCGTCTTGCGGCGTCATTGCAGGGGCAAGTGAAATGCCGGCCAGCCATGGCGGTCTGCCGGCCGCTTCTTCAAAACTGCCAGCACGACCCCGGTGTGACATGAACCAAGCCGACGCTCCCCGCAGACGCGCGCCGCGCGGCCTTTCCGCACTTCCGTGCCTGTTGCTGGCCACCGCCAGCCAGGCGGTGTGGCCCGACGCGCCCGCCGAGGACGATGCGCTCCCTGTCGAGCAGCTGCCGGCCGTGGTGGTGACCGGTGCCGCGCCGCAGACCGAGGCGCGCACGGCGGCGGCGGTCGGCGTGGTGGATGCCCGGATGCTCAAGAGCGGCCGGCCGCAGATCAATCTGGCGGAGACGCTGAACAGCGTTCCCGGCGTCGATGTCCGCGATCGCCAGAACAGCGCCCAGGACCTGCAGATCCAGATTCGCGGCTACGGCGCCCGCTCGACGTTCGGGGTGCGCGGCATCCAGCTGCGGGCCGATGGTGTGCCGCTGACGGCGCCGGACGGGCAGGGTGCGGTGTCGAATCTGCTGATCGGCTCGCTGGATCGCGTCGAGGTGTTGCGCGGCCCGCTGGCCTACCAGTACGGCAACAGTGCCGGTGGCGTGATCGCCGCCTACAGCCTCGCGCCGCCCGATCGGCTCGGCGGCGAGCTGACATTCAGTGCCGGCGACAACGGCAGCTGGCGCGAGGCGCTAGCGATCGGCGGCCGGGCTGCTGACCAGAAGCTCGGTTATCGGCTGGACCTGGAACGCTACGACATCGCCGGATACCGCGAGCACAGCAAGGCGCAGCGCAACGTCGGCGCGCTGAACGCCCGCTACGACCTCGGCAACGGCCAGCAGCTGCGCCTGCTGGCTGGCGCGCTTTGGGGTGGTGATGCCGAAGACCCGCTGGGCCTGACCCGCCAGCAGTTCGAGCAGGACCCGCGTCAGGTGGCGGCGGTGGCGAAGACCTACAACACCCGCAAGAACACCGATGACTGGCGCGCCGCGCTGGGCTGGAGCGGAGCCTGGTCGGAAGCGGCCGACTGGGACCTGATCGTCTACGGCAGCGGCCGCCGGATCGAGCAGTTCCTGTCGATTCCGAAGGCGGCGCAGGCATCGCCGGCTCGGGCGGGCGGCGTGGTCGATCTTGATCGCAACGGAGCCGGCGTCGATGCCCGCAGCCGCTGGCAGCTCGGCGAACTGCGGCTGAGCGCCGGTCTGCAGTACCAGTTGGCCGACGAGCACCGGCGCGGCTACGAGAACTTTGTTGGCGATGCGCTGGGCGTGCGCGGCGCGCTGCGGCGCGACGAGGACAACCGGCTCTACAACTTCGACCAGTTCCTGTTCGCCGAATATGCTTTTCTGCCGCGCTGGCGGCTCAGCGCCGCCGTGCGCCACAGCCGGGTGGCGTTCAAGTCCGAGGACGCCTACATCCGTGCCGGCAATCCGGACGACAGCGGCAGCACCGATTTCTCGGCCACGCTGCCGACCATCGGGCTGGCTTTCGAGCAGGCCGAAGGCCGGCTGTTCTACCTGAGCGCCGGCATCGGCTTCGAGACGCCGACCTTCAACGAACTGTCCTACCGCAGCGACGGCGAAGGCGGCCTCAACCTGGCGCTCGATGCCTCGACCAGCCGCAGCGTCGAGATCGGCGTCAAGCAGCAGTTCGGCAACCACGGCCTGCTGACCCTGGCGCTGTTCAAGATCGACAGCGACGACGAGATCGTGGCCGGTGCCACGGTCGACGGTCGCGCCAGCTTTCAGAACGCCGACACCGCCCGCCATGGCGCCGAACTGGGGCTGGTGCTGCGGCTGCCGGCGGCCCTGCGCCTGCAGATGGCGGCCAGCTATCTCGATGCCACGTTCGCCGAGCAGTACCGCTACAACAATGGCAGCGCCACGGTGACCGTCGATGATGGCAACCCGATTCCCGGCGTTGCCCAGGGCAGTGTCTACGGCGAGTTGAGCTGGCGGCGCGGGCAGCCGGGCTGGGCGGCGACGCTGGAAGCCCGCTACTCGGACAAGGTGTCGGTCAACGACATCGCCAGCGATGCCGCGCCGAGCTATACGGTGGTCAACGCCAGCGCCGCCTACCGCGCGCTGATTGGCCGCTGGGACGTCGAAGGCTTCGTGCGCGTCTACAACCTGCTGGATCGACGCTACATCGGCTCGGTGATCGTCAACGACGCCAACGGCCGTTATTTCGAGCCGGCACCGGATCGCGGCGTCCATGCCGGCGTGACCCTGCGCTGGGGTTCATGAACCGGCGCACGGACGGCGCACTACCGACGGCGCGGATGCCGCATCCGGCACGCTAGACTGCGGAGTGTCGGCGTTCGCGACTCCGCGATCGCCTTCACCCCGCGCGTTTTCCGCCCCGCCTGACTGGCAGCGAATTGGCGCGTCCCGAGACCAGAACGCCAGCACCGGGCACCGCCGCATGCCGTCGACGACGAGCTTCCTGGCCGAACTGCAGCGCCGCAACCTCCATCGGGCGGCGATGTTCTATGCCGCTGCGGCCTGGCTGCTGGTGCAGGTGGCCACCCAGGTATTTCCGTGCTTCGACATCCACGACAGCACGGTCCGGATCGTGGTGATTGCCGTCGTGATCGGCTTTCCGTTCGCGCTGCTGTTCTCGTGGTTCTACGAATGGACGCCGCAGGGGATCAAGCTGGAAAGCGAGATCGACCGCAGCCAGTCAGTGACGCGCCAGACGGGCAAGGCGATGGATCGCGGGATCATCGTGGTGCTCGGAGTCGCAGTCGTGCTGCTGTTGACGGATAGGCTGGTTCTGAGCCGGGACACAGCGACGGGTGACGCCGTTCCCGCCGCTTCCGGGGTGGTGGACAAATCCATCGCCGTGCTGCCGTTCGACAACCTGAGCAGCGACCCTGACAACGCGCTCTTCGCCACCGGCATCCAGGACGAGATCCTCACGCGGCTGTCGAAGATTGGTGCGCTGAAGGTGATTTCGCGGTCCTCGACGATGCGCATCGCCAGCAAGCCTAAGAACCTGCCCGAGCTGGCCCGCCTGCTTGGTGTGGCGACCATCCTCGAGGGCAGCGTGCAGAAGGCCGGCGACAAAGTGCATATCAACGTGCAACTGATCCGTGCCGCGACCGACGAGCACCTGTGGGCCGAGAGCTACAGCCGCAGGCTCGACGATGTCTTCGCGGTGCAGGGCGAAGTGGCGCAGGCTGTGGCCGAAGCGCTCAAGGCCACCTTGACCGGTGCAGAACGTCAGCTGCTTGCGGCCGAGCCGACCACCGATGCCAAGGCCTACGAATTCTTCCTCCGCGGGCTGGCGATGGAGGGGCGCTTCACGTCGGCGGGCAACGAGATCGGCGCCCGTGCTGCGGCCTATCAGTCCGCAGTGGACCTGGACCCGCAGTTCGCCGTGGCCTGGGCGCGTCTGGCGGAGGCGCATGCCGAGCTGTACTTCAACGAGCAACGCACGCCGCAGTTGCGCCAGCAGATTGAACAGGCCCTTGACCAGGCCGCCCGTCTGGCGCCGCAGGCCAGCGAAACCTGGGAGGCACTGGGCCTCTACCGATACTACGTGCTGGGCGACTACGACGGCGCGTTCGCCGCGTATGCCAAGGCGCGCGAGACCCGTCCTGGCGACGGCTTGCTGGTCTACCCGCAAGGCAATATCCGGCGCCGGCAGGGTCGTTGGGAAGAGGCGCTCGCGCTGCAAAGCCAGGCGGCCGAACTCGATCCGCTGAGCACCAATACCTGGATCAACATCGGCATCACCTTGCGCGGCCTGCGCCGCTATGACGACGCGCAGGCGGCGCTGGATCGCGGGCTGGCAGCGGCCCCCGGCGATACCGAACTGCTGTCGCAGAAGATGTTGACCGACCTGGCAGCGGGCCAGCTCGATGCAGCGGACCAGCTGTTCACGCGTCTGCCGCCAGGCCCGTTGTCGTTCATCGTCGCGGGCACGCGCTACCTCACGTTGTTGCTGAAGCGCGATTACGCCGGCGGGCTCGCCCTGATCGAGCAGCTGCTGCAGAACCGCGACGCATTCCGGCCGTGGGAGCTGGCGCAGATCGCTTGCGCGCAGGGCGAACTGGCGCTTCGTGCCGGAGCCCGAGATGACGGCGTTCAGCATCTGACCGAATGCCGCGATCAGTTTGTCGCGATCCTCGACAGCGGCGACAGCACGCCGTGGAACTACCCGCCATTGAGCCGTGCCGCAGCCTTGCTCGGCGACCGCGCCGCTGCCGCGCGCTACGCCGAGCTCGGCGTCAAGGCGCTTGCCGATGACGCGATCGGCAACCCGATCGCGGCCGAGGCGCAGGCTTTCGTGTGGATGCAAGCGGGCGACAAGGCGCAGGCGATCGCCCGGCTGCGGGAAGCACTGAGCCGGCCCAATCCCAACGGCAGCTCGCGGGCGATGGTGCGTCTGGACCCGTCCTGGGATCCGCTGCGCGACGAGCCGGCATTCAAGGCGCTGCTGGGCGAGTCAGGATCGTGAGCCGCTTTCTGCGGGAGCTGCAACGCCGAAACGTGCACCGCGCCGCGATGTTCTATGCCGGTGCAGCCTGGCTGCTGGTGCAGATTGCCACGCAGGTTTTCCCGTTCTTCGGCATTCCGGACGAAACGGTCCGCATCGTTGTCATCGCCGTGGTCATCGGCTTCCCGTTCGCGATGCTGCTTTCCTGGTGGTACGAATGGACGCCGCAGGGCATCAAGCTCGAAAGCGAGATCGACCGCAACGCCTCGGTCACCCGGCAGACCGGGAAGACGCTGGATCGCTGGATCACCGCGATGCTTGGCGTTGCCGTCGTCCTGCTGTTGACCGACAAGCTGCTGCTGAAGCAGGAGAAGCGCGCAGCGGATGCGGTACCCGCGAGCGCCGCTGTCGCGGACAAATCCGTGGCTGTCCTGCCGTTCGAGAACCTGAGCGAGGACAAGGCCAACGGCTACTTCGCCGATGGCATTCAGGACGAGATCCTCACCGGCCTCGCCAAGATTGGCGATCTCAAGGTGATTTCGCGCACGTCGACGCAGCGCTACGCCAGCCGGCCCGACAATCTCGTGGCGATCGCCCGGGAACTGGGTGTGGCGCACATCCTCGAAGGCAGCGTGCAGCGCGTCGGCAACCGCGTGCGCATCAACGTGCAGCTGATCGAGGCCGGCAGTGACAGCCATCTGTGGGCCGAGACCTACGACCGCACGCTCGACGACATCTTCGTCGTCCAGAGCGAGGTCTCGCAGAAGATTGCCGAGTCGCTCGCGGCACGGCTGACGCGCAGCGAACTGACCGCCCTGATGCGCAAGCCCACTGACAACGCGGACGCCTACGCGGCCTACCTCAAGGGGCGGTCATTCGGCAGCGTCAGCGTGGTGTCGCGCGGGCAGGTCGATACCGCGCTGGCTGCTTACCGGCGGGCGGTCGCGCTCGATCCCGGATTTGCGCTGGCCTGGGGGGAACTCGCACGCCTGACGTTCCTGAGCTACTGGAGCGGACTGGACGCCTCCGGCGCGTTGCGCGAGGAAGGCCGACAGGCGCTCGAAAAAGCGACGGCACTGGCGCCGGGGCTGCCGCAGGTCGACATGGCGCGCGCGATCTACCTGTACTACATCGAACGGGACTACCGCGCAGCCTATGACGTGATCCGTCCGCTGCAGTCGCGCTTGCCGAACGATATCGACGTCTGGGCGTACTCCGGCTTCATGGCGCGCCGACTGGGCTTTTGGGACGAAGCAAAGGCCGACCTGATGCGCGCCCGGACGCTGGCGCCCAACGACGCCGGCATCGCGTTCCATCTGGGGACGATCGTCGCATCGATGGGCGACTTCGCACAGGCCGCTGCCTTATTCGATGCAGGCCTTGTACTGAAACCTGACGATGACAACCTGCTGCCTTCGGCCGTCATATGCCGTTGGCTGCAGGGTGATCTGGCAGGCGCTGCCAAGGTGCTGGCCGCGCCGCGCGCAAGATCCGCCGCCGTGGACGCGCTGCGCGGGCAGCAGGCACTGTTGCAGCGAGACTTTGCGGCCGCTGCACGGGCGCTGGATGCAGCCATCAACAGCGGCAGTGACATTCATTCCGACACCGTGTTCGATGGTTACATTCCGGCCAGGATCGACTGGCTACTTCAATTGGCCTTGGTCCAGCAGCGCGCCGGCTCCAAGGCCGACGCCCGGACGACCTACGCGCGCGTGGCGGCGCTGGCGCACCAGTCGCTGGCGGCAAAGCCTGAGAACCCGAACGTCGAGGCGGCCTGGGGGCTGGCGTTGGGGCAGGCACTGGCCGGACTCGGTGAACGGGAGGCCGCCGCCAATGCGGGTGAAGCGGCAGTCGCGCTGACGCCGGAGTCGGTCGATGCGCTGGAAGCCGCGGTCTGGAACTATTACCTCGCGCGCATTCATGCGCTCAACGGTGACGCTGGGCGTGCGGTTCCGCTGGCCGGCCGCCTTCTGCAGATGAAGGCGAGTTTCCTGACGATCTCCTGGCTGCGCCTTGATCCGGCCTGGGACGAGATTCGGCCGGACCCGCGCTTCAAAGCACTGGTCGCGGCGTCAGCACCGTAAGGCGACTTGCCGGATCGTGATGGCGCAGACGCGGCGTCGCGCTGCCCGTTGATCCGGTGGCCAAGGGATCACCCTGCAAGTTTCCCTAGAATGCGCGTCCGCCCGAGCATCCACAGAGAAGTCGCGCATGAACCCGATCGATACGCTGCGCAAGGCCGCACTCGATTACCACGAGTTTCCGACGCCTGGAAAGCTGGCGGTCACGCCGACCAAGCAGATGGTCAACCAGAACGACCTGGCGCTGGCTTACTCACCCGGTGTCGCGGCGGCCTGCGAGGAAATCGTCAAAGACCCGGCGAACGCCTTTCGCTATACCGCGCGCGGCAACCTGGTGGCGGTGATCACCAACGGCACTGCGGTACTGGGGCTGGGCGCGATTGGCCCGCTGGCATCCAAGCCGGTGATGGAAGGCAAGGCGGTGCTGTTCAAGAAGTTCGCCGGCATCGA
>CAYPJK010000116.1:0-7679 GCA_964411025.1 uncultured Nevskia sp. | reverse complement strand
CTGCGCGCGCCGCAGGACGGCGTGGTGCTGGCGCGCAGCGCCGGCATTGGCTAGCGGGTGGAGGCCGGCGCGCCGCTGTTCCGGATCGCCCGCCTCGACCGCCTGCTGCTCGAGGTGCAGGTGCCGGTCGACGCCGCCGCCGCGCTCGCGGTCGGCGATCGTCTGGCGGTCAAGGGCGGCGGTGCCGCCGCCGGCGGCACGGCACGGGTGATGGCGGTCGGGGTCGATGTCGGTGCCGGCACCCAGAGCGTGCAGGTGCGCGCCGAACTGGAGGCCGCCAGCGCCGCGCTGCGGCCGGGGCAGATCGTCGAGGTGGATGTGCGCCACGCGGCGGCCGATGGCTGGTCATTGCCGGATTCGGCCGTGGTCGGCGAGGCCGGCGGCAGCCGGGTCTACCTGCGCACGGCGACTGGCTTCCGCGCGGTGCCGGTGACCGTCGCCGGTCATGGCGACGGCCGCAGCATCGTGCGTGGCGCGCTGCGTGCCAGCGACCAGGTGGCGGTCAGCGCGGTGATCGCGATCAAGGGCGTGTTCGCCGGCCACGGAGGCGGCGAATGAACCGCCTGATCGAGATCGCGCTGGTCCGGCCGATGGCGGTGCTGCTGCTGGCGCTGGCGCTGGCCGCCGCCGGCGTGCTGGCCTGGCTGAGCCTGCCGGTCGATGCCTTCCCGGACGTGTCCAGCCCGCAGGTCAAGATCATCCTGAAGGCACCGGGCATGACGCCGGAAGAGATCGAGGCGCGTATCACGGCGCCGATCGAGGTGGAGATGCTGGGCTTGCCCCGGCAGTCGATGCTGCGGTCCACCAGCAAGTACGGCCTGGCCGACATCACCGTGGATTTCCTCGAAGGCACCGACATCTACTGGGCGCGCAATCAGGTGGCGGAACGCCTTAACGGTGTGATGGCCGACCTGCCGGCCGGGGTCTCGGGCGGCGTCGCGCCGCTGACCACGCCGCTGGGCGAGATGTTCATGTTCACCATCGAAAGCGAGACCGCCAGTCTCGCCGAGCGCCGCCGGCTGCTCGACTGGACGATCCGTCCGGCGCTGCGCACGGTGCCCGGCGTGGCCGATGTCAACGCGCTCGGCGGCCATGTCGAAAGCTTCGAGGTGGTGCCATCGCCGCAGGCGCTGGCCGCCCGCGGGCTGTCGTTCGCGACACTGCAGATGGCGCTGGAAGCCAACAACCGCAACGACGGCGCCGGGCGCATGAGCGAGGGCGAGGAAACACTGCTGGTGCGTACCGAAGGCAGCCTGCGCACGCTCGATGACGTGCGCGCCGTGGTGCTGCGTAGTGCCGCCGACGGCGGTGTGGTGCGGCTCGGCGAGGTCGCCGAGGTGCGCATCGGCAGCCTGACCCGCTATGGCGGCGTGACCCGCAACGGCAGCGGCGAGACCGTCGAAGGCCTGGTGCTGGGCCTGCGCGGCGCCAACGCCCGTGAAGTGGTGGCCGGCGTGCGCGCCAAGCTCGACGAACTGCGGCCGACGCTGCCCGCCGGCGTCACCGTGCAGACGTTCTACGACCGCGGCGATCTGGTCAGCCGCGCGGTCGACACCGTGTCGAAATCGCTGATCGAGGCCGTGGTGCTGGTGCTGGCGCTGCTGGTGGCGTTCCTCGGCAATGTCCGCGCGGCGGTGGCCGTGGCGCTGATCCTGCCGCTGTCGGCGCTCAGCACCTTCCTGCTGATGCGGCTGTTCGGCATCAGCGCCAACCTGATGAGCCTCGGCGGGCTGGCGATCGCCATCGGCATGCTGGTCGACGCGGCGGTGGTGGTGGTCGAGAACATCGTGGCCCGGCTGGCGGTGCCGGACCCGGCGCGGCCGCGCGATTTCCAGATCGCCCGCGCGGTGCGCGAGGTGGCCGGGCCGATCGCGGTGGGCATCGTCATCATCATCCTGGTGTTCCTGCCGCTGCTGACCCTGCAGGGGCTGGAAGGCAAGCTGTTCGCGCCGGTGGCGCTGACCATCGTGTTCGCGCTGGCCTCCTCGCTGCTGCTGTCGCTGACCGTGATCCCGGTGCTGGCCGCGCGGCTGCTGCACGATGGCGAGCACGCCGAGCCGTGGATCGTCCGCAAGCTCGCGGCGCTCTATGCGCCGCTGCTGCTGCGGGCGCTGGCGCGGCCGCAAGCCGTGATCGCTGCGGCGCTGATCGGGCTGGTGGCGGCCGGCGTCGTCTACACGCGGATCGGCAAGACCTTCCTGCCGACGATGGACGAAGGCAGCCTGATCGTGCAGCTGGAAAAGCTGCCGTCCGTGGGGCTCGACGCATCGCTGGCGCTGGACAGCCGCTTCCAGCAGGCACTGCTGGCGCGGGTGCCGGAAGTGGCGATGGTGGTGGCCCGCGCCGGTGCCGACGAGATCGGTCTCGATCCGATGGGCCTGAACCAGACCGACACCTTCCTGGCGCTCAAGCCGAGCAAGGAGTGGCGCAACCCGGACAAGGACGTGCTGGCCGACGAGATCCGCAAGGTGCTCGCCGATTTCCCCGGCGTGGCCTACGCCTTCACCCAGCCGATCCAGATGCGGGTGTCGGAAATGATCCTCGGCGTCAGAGGTGACGTGGCCATCCGCCTGTTCGGCCCGGACCTGGGTCAGCTCAATGCCAAGGCCGAAGCGATCGCGGCCGAACTGCGCGGCCTGCATGGTGCCGAGGACGTCTACTACACCGCCAACAGCGGCGTGCAGTACCTGCGGATCACGGTCGACCAGGCAGCCGCCGGCCGCTTCGGCCTGTCGGTCGATGCGCTGGAAGCGCTGCTGCGCGTGCAGATCGAAGGCAGCCGGGTCGGCACCGTGCATCGCGATGGCCGCCGGCTGGCGCTGACCCTGAAAGGGCCGGAGGCGCTGCGCATCACGCCGTCGCTGCTCGATCCGCTGCCGATCGCGCTGGCCGACGGCAGCAGCGTGCCGCTGTCGGCGCTGGCCAGACTGGAGCGGGTCGAAGGCCCGGTCCAGATCAGCCGCGAACTGGGCAACCGCAATGTCGTGGTGATCGCCAATGTGCGGGGCCGCGATCTGGTCGGCTTCGTCGAGGAAGCCAAGGCCCGGGTCGCGGCGGCCGTGAAGCTTGATCCCGGCTACAGCCTGACCTGGGGGGGCGAGTTCGAGAACCAGCAGCGCGCCGCCCAGCGGCTGTCGATCGTGGTGCCGGTCGCCATCGGCCTGATCTTCCTGCTGCTGCTGTCGACGTTCGGCTCGCTGCGCCAGGCCACGCTGGTGCTGCTGAACATTCCGTTCGCGATGATCGGCGGCGTGTTCGCGCTGGGCCTGTCCGGCGAATACCTGTCGGTGCCGGCCTCGGTCGGCTTCATCGCGCTGCTGGGCATCGCGGTGCTCAACGGCATCGTGCTGGTGACCTGCTTCAATCAGCTGCGGGCCGATGGCCTGTGCCTGCACGAGGTGGTGGTGCAGGGCGCCGCACGCCGGCTGCGACCGGTGGTGATGACGGCGGCAATCGCCGCACTGGGCCTGGTGCCGCTGCTGTTCGCCACCGGGCCGGGCTCGGAGATCCAGCGGCCGCTGGCGATCGTGGTGATCGGCGGGCTGATCAGTTCGACCCTGCTGACCCTGATCCTGCTGCCGATTCTGTACCGGCGACACGCCTTCGGCCGGATCGCCACCACCGGAGTGCCGGCATGAGCCACGACGTGATGCTGCTGCTGATCGCCGAGCCGGAAAGCGCCGAGCGGCTGGCCGATCTGCTGGCCGGGCTGGGCCTGGCCGAGGGTTGGTACCAGACGCCGGTCGAACTGGCCGGTGGCACCGCGCCGTACCGCAACCGGCGCGAGCAGGTACGCGGCCGGCGCCAGCGCCTGCGCTTCGAACTGTTCGCCAGCCGAACGGAGGCGGCACGCATCGCCGCCGAAGTCGACCGCTGCTTCGCCGCCCATCCGGCACTGGCGGCACCGCTGCAGCGAATCCTGCTGCTGGCCGCGGAATAAACACCGGCGGTGGTTCGTTCTACCAGCAGACCGCTGCGACAAGCCGCCGCTGCCGCCGCCGATGAACCCTTCCATCCCATTGTCACGAGGAGATTCCCATGAACCCGATTCCCCTGCGCCTGCCGTTTGCCAGCCTGGTCGCGACGACCCTGATCAGCGCCTGCGGCGGCGGTGGCGGCAGTCCCGCCAACGCCACGCTGGCACCGGCGTCGGTGGCCGGCGTGGTATCCGGCAGCCCCGGTGCGCTGAGCCTCGGCGGTGCGGCGATGACTGTCAGCGGCCCGGTCACCGTCAACGGCAAGAGCGGCACGATCGCCGACGTGCAGCCCGGTGACGTGATCGTCGCCGCCACCAGCGGCCAGACCGCCGGACTGACCCGCTTCACCGCCACCGCCACCGATGTCCTGATCGAAGTCGAAAGTTCGATCAGCAGCCTCGATCTCGCGGCCTCGACGGTCGTGGTGGGCGGTCAGACCGTTGTTGTCGACGCGCTGACCCGTCTCTACGACGACAACCGCGATGACAGCTATTCGAGCCTGACGCTGGCGGATTTCGCCGTCAGCGATTACGTCGAAGTGTCCGGCGCCCGCCAGGAATCGGGGGCGATCCTCGCCACCCGCATCGAGCGCAAGCGCCTGCGTGCCGGCCAGCCGGGCTACTCCGGCATCGAGTTGTATGGCGATATCGTCGGCCTCGACACCGCGGCGCGCACGTTCACCATCGGCAGCCTGCTGGTCGACTACGCCAGCGCCACCACCGAAGGCACGCTGGCCAACGGTACCCGCGTGGAGGTCAACGGCACGCTGAACGGCAGCCTGCTGACTGCCAGCCGTGTCGAAACGAAGCGCATCGAAGGCGATCGCGGCAGCGAAGTGGAAATCGAGGGACCGGTGTCCGATCTCGACACCGCCGCCCAGACCTTCACGGCACTGGGCTACCGCGTGTCCTATGCCGGCGCCCGGGTGCGAGGCGTGCTGGCTGACGGCGCCCGCATCGAAATCGAGGGCCGTTTCGACGGAAGCGACGCCAGCCTGATCATCGCCCGCGAAGTGAAGGTGAAGCAGCGGCGCGGCGGTGATGGTCGTGCCGACGGCGAGGTGAAGGGCGCGCTGTCGGCGGTCGACGCGGCGGCCGGCACCTTCGACCTCGGCGGCACCGGTTACTTCGTCGACAGCGCCACTGTCTTCGATCGTGACGACAGCGACGCCACCCTGGCGGACCTGCGGGTCGGTGACTACGTCGAAGTGAAGTTCCGCTCGACGCGTATCGAAGCCGGCCGCCTGTACGCGACCAAGGTGGCCTTCGACGACCGCGCCGATGGCGACGACCGGATCGGCGAGTTCGAGATCGAGGGCAGCGTCAGCGCGTTCGTCGACGCGCCGGGCAGCCGCCAGCTCAGCATCAACGGCTACGTCGTCACGCCTTCGGACAGCGCCCGCTACTACGGTGATCGCAACGACAACCCGCTTACCGCCGATCAGTTCTGGAACGGCCTGAGCGTCGGCCAGCGGCTGGAAGTGAAGGGCACGCTCGGCGCCGGCAACGCGGTCACCGGTCTGCGCTTCGAGCTTGAGGACTGAAGCCCTGCCTGCAGCAGTCGGCGGCTGGCCGCTGGTCGACCCCGCTTCGGCGGGGTCGTCTGGTCTGGCGCCGCCGGCTCAGTAGTCCAGATCCAGCGCCCCGCACAGCCAGTCGATCAGCGGCCCGACCTGCTCGTAGTGGCGGACGATGCGCTTCAGCAGGTCCGGGGCGAGCAGGGTGTCGTCGTCGAGCGCGACCGAGGCGATGTAGTCCTTGCGCTTGATGTCGTCGATCAGCTCGTGCGCCGGGTCGTAGCCGGCCGGCACCCGCTTGGCGCTGTCGCCGCCGAGGTCGCCGAAGGTCTTGCGGAACGCGGCCGAGCGGGTGGCGGCTTTCCAGCTGGTCGGGTTGTTGACCAGGTAGGTGCGGATGCGCTTCAGGGTTTCCGGCTGCGGATGCCAGATGCCGCCGCCGCAGAAGCTGTCGCCGGGCTTGATGTGCAGGTAGAAGCCGGGCGCGTCGAGCCGGCCCATGGTGCCCTGGTCGGCATCGCCGCCCCGGATCACCGCGCGCGTGGCCTGGTGATAGAAGCTGGCGCCGGCCCAGGGCTTGTACGGCGTCTTGTCGGCGGCAAAGCGGGTGTCGCGATGGATGCGGAACATCGAGCCGCCGACCGGCTTCGGATTGGCCACGTACTGGGCGCTGATCGCCTTCAGCGGCGCATCGAGATCGCCGATCAGGCGCAGGAACGGCAGCTTCACCTGCTGCTCGTAGTCGCGCTTGTGGGCGGTGAACCACTCGCGGCTGTTGTTGGCGGCCAGGTCGCGCAGGAACTGCAGCGTGGCGGGCGTGAAGTACGGCGTGGCTTTCGGCATGACCGGTCCGGGCGGGGAAGTGGATGGACGATGCCGCAATGACCCCGCCATTCCAAGCGGCATCGGCTGCGGAAAGCCGGAACCGCGCGGCTGCGCTGCGCGCACATGGCTTGACGTCGGCGCGCGGCAGGCATGTACTGCGCGGCCGCGACAGGCTCTAGTGGCTTGTTTCGGCTAATAAAAGCCTATTTGAAAGTCTGCCCGGACCGTCGAGTCGAGACGCGCGATGTGCCGGGTGCTGCCGCCGCTGCCTCGACCGCCCGCCACCGACGCTCACCGACAGGTCATCCAATGCCGACGCCCACCGCTCCCGCAACGCCACTTCTCAGCTCCGGTCTGGCCGGCATCGGCGGCTTCAGTGCGCCCAAGCGGGTGCTGATGGGCCCAGGTCCGTCGGATGTCCACCCGCGCGTGCTGGCTGCGGCCTCGCAGGGCACCATCGGCCATCTCGATCCCGAGTTCGTGCGCCTGATGGACGAGATCAAGCTGCTGCTGCGCGCGACCTTCCGTACCGAGAACGACCTGACCTTCGCGATTTCCGCGCCGGGCTCGATCGGCATGGAAACCAGCGTCGTCAATCTGGTCGAACCGGGCGACACCATCATCGTCGCCGTCAACGGCGTGTTCGGCGGCCGCATCTGCGCGATGGCCGAACGGGCCGGCGCCAAGGTGGTCAAGGTGAATACGCCGTGGGGCCGGGCGGTTGATCCGGCCGATGTAGAAGCCGCACTGAAGGCCAACCCGGGCGCCAAGGTGGTGGCCTTCGTGCAGGCGGAAACCTCCACCGGCGCCTTGACCGACGCCAAAGCCATCGCCGCGATCGCCCGGGCGCACGGTGCGCTGTCGCTCTGCGACGCGGTGACGTCGCTGGCCGGCGTGCCGCTGGAAGTCGATGCCTGGGGCATCGACGCGGTGTACTCGGCGACGCAGAAGTGCCTGTCAGCGCCACCTGGGCTGTCGCCGGTCAGCTATTCGGCGGCGGCCGTGGAACGGGTCAAGACCCGCAAGGTGCCGGTGGTGTCGTGGTTCCAGGATCTGGCGCTGGTGATGAGCTACTGGGGCAGCGGCGGCAATGCCACCGCGCGCCGCACCTACCACCACACCGCGCCGGTCAACGCGCTGTTCGGCCTGCATGAAGCGCTGCGCATGCTGCACGAGGAAGGTCTGGAAGCGAGCTGGGCGCGCCATGCCCGCGTTCACGCGCTGCTGGCCGACGGCCTCGAAGACCTCGGCTTCCACTACGTGGTCCCGAAGGGCGAACGGCTGCCGCAGCTGAACTCGGTCTGGATTCCGGAAGGGGTCGACGACGCCGCCGGTCGCGGCCAGCTGCTCAACGACCACGG
>CAYPJK010000115.1:5772-7716 GCA_964411025.1 uncultured Nevskia sp. | reverse complement strand
GGCGGGTTCGTCCTGCCAGCGCCGTTGGCGACCGTGGCGACAGCCGACCCGAGCCTCGACGCCCAGCAGAGCGCGGCGCTCGATGCCGCACTGGCGCAGGCCGATGCCGGCAGCGCCGCCGCCCGTCTGCCGACCGTCCCCGTCGCGGCGGACCGCGCGGCACCGCCGGTGCCGGTCGGCGCGCCGGCCCCGAACGATCCGACGGCGGCCGGCATCCTGAACAACCCACCGGGCGGCGGCCTCTCCAACGCCGTCGATGCCTTCGGCGAGCCGCTGTCGCTGCAGGGGCAGGATGCGGCGCTGCGGCTCGGCGAACGGCTGCGCTGGCTGCGCGATTCCGGCGTGCAGGAAGCCCGGCTGCAGCTGCATCCGCGCGAACTGGGCAGCGTCGACATCCGCATCCGCATCGAAGGGCAGGGCGCGTCGGTGTGGTTCGGCGCTGATCACCCCGGTGCCCGGGCCGCACTGGAAGCCAGCCTGCCGCAGCTGCGCGACCGGCTGGCCGGCGAAGGGCTGCAGCTGGCGCAGGCCAGCGTCGGCAGTCAGGGCGCCGATTCGAATGCGCATCACCGGCACGGTGGAGAAAACGCGCAGGAACCAATGCCGTCGGTATCCAAAGCCCGATCGGGTGACGGGGAAAGTCGGGAAACGGGCGCCGCAGTCGGTATGTCGACACAGGCGGATCGGTCGCAGCGCGGATTGGTTGACCGTTATGCGTAAGCCCACGTACGCGATGCGGAAACTGGGACATGCGGCGTTTTCGAGCTTTTTTGAAAGATCATGTGACGTGAATCACATTACCGCGCAGGTGCGTTCATCTGCCTTCATCGGCGGCGAGTAGTTTCGGCCGTGACGAACGGCTTTATTCGACGTCACAACTCAAACCACAAAAAGATCCGGAGAGTCACCACATGTTCAAGAAGACGATGCTCGTCGAGACGATGTCGGCTGCCTGCGCGATTTCCTTTGCCCCGGCCGCAATGGCCCAAAGCTCTATCGGAAACCTGAAAGCGATCGGTCTGACTGCCAACAATGAGCTGATCAGCTTCACCACGGTCGCCCCGCGCCTCAGCAGCCGCTTGATCGGCATTGTGGCGGGCATTCGGGCGGGCGACAGCGAAATTGTCGGCATCGACTACCGTGTGCAGGACGGCAAGCTGTACGCTGTAGGTCGCGGTGGCGGCGTGTATACGATCAATACGAGCAACGCGACGGCGACGCTGGTCAGCCAGCTCACGGTCGCGCTGGAAGGCACGCGGTTTGGCGTCGACTTCAACCCGGCTGCTGACCGTCTGCGCATCGTCAGCGACAGCGGCCAGAATCTTCGCCACAACGTCAATATTGGTGGCGTGACGCTGCAGGATGTAGCGCTTAACAACGGCGCGACGCCGGCGGCTCCCGTCATCGGCGTTGCAAGCGCTGCATACACCAACAACGATGATGCCGCCGTCAGTCCACTGGCCGCGTTGACTGGGACGGTGCTTTACAACATCAATGCGACCACCGGTTCGCTGGTCATTCAGATCCCGCCGAATGCCGGCGTCATCAACAACGTGGGCACGCTCGGCCTGCCCGAGATCAGTGGTCGCGTCGGCTTTGATATCTACACCGTGACCAGCAAGGGCGGTATCACGGCGTCGAACCTCGGCTTTGCTTCGATCTCGAATGCAACTGGCGCGTCGCAGCTGTACTCAATCGATCTCACCAGCGGCGTGGCGAAGTCGCTCGGCCTGATGCGTACCGCAGCCCCGCTCGTCGATATCGCGCTGCCGATCGCGCAGTAAGCTGTAGCCCTGCAGCGCAGAACTGGCGCTGATAGCCGCCGCTCGCCCCGTGCGAGCGGCGGCTTTTCATTGGGCCCGACGTTACCGCCGCAGTGCAGTCCGCGGGACCGGACCTCTCTTTTCGGGCCCTCGCGGATGCCGCCACAGATTTGACTCGCTA
>CAYPJK010000115.1:0-5762 GCA_964411025.1 uncultured Nevskia sp. | reverse complement strand
AGTACGAGTCACGGAGCTGGAATCTGAGGGAGACACCTGCGCCGCTGTGGCGCGACGCAGATTTGACGCGCGGCCCGCCCCGGCGCAGCGAGAACAGGTCTTGCACCCCGCCCGGTGACAGGGGCGGACCACGGTCCTTCCCGCCGATCCGGAGGGCCGATGCCGAAGTCGATTTCCCAGTTCCTGAGCCAGCTGCGCGGCCTCGCGGGTAGACGTGGCATGGCCGCCGGCATGGGCGCGCCGCTGATGCTGATGATCATCCTGGCGATGATCGTAGTGCCGCTGGCGCCGGTGGTGCTGGACCTGCTGTTCACCTTCAACATCGCGCTGGCCATCGTGATCCTGATGGCCGTGGTCTACGTGATGCGGCCGCTGGAATTCAGCGCCTTCCCGACCGTGCTGCTGCTGGTCACCCTGCTGCGGCTGGCGCTGAACGTGGCCTCCACGCGCGTCGTGCTGCTGCACGGCCACCAGGGAGGCGCGGCGGCCGGCCACGTGATCGAAGCCTTCGGCAATTTCGTGATCGGCGGCAATTACGCGATCGGCTTCATCGTCTTCGTGATCCTGACGCTGATCAACTTCATGGTCGTCACCAAGGGCGCCGAGCGCGTCTCGGAAGTGTCCGCGCGTTTCGTGCTCGATGCGCTGCCCGGCAAGCAGATGGCGATCGACGCGGATTTGAACGCCGGATTGTTGACGCGCGAGGAAGCCAAGCACCGGCGCGAGGAAGTGCGCGAGGAAGCGGACTTCTACGGCTCGATGGACGGTGCCTCGAAGTTCATTCGCGGCGACGCCATCGCCGGCATCCTGATCTTGTTCATCAATATCGTCGGCGGCCTGTTCATCGGCATGCTGAGCCACGGCCTGCCGTTCGCGGCAGCGCTGAAGAACTACACCCTGCTGACCATCGGCGATGGCCTGGTCGCCCAGATTCCGTCGCTGCTGATGTCGACCTCGGTGGCGATCCTCGTCACCCGCATGTCGAAATCCGGGCAGATGGGCACCCAGGTGATGACCCAGGTGTTCGCCGAGCCGAAGGTGCTCGGCGTCACCGCCGGCGTGCTGGGGCTGATCGGGGTGATTCCCGGCATGCCGAATCTGGTGTTCCTGAGCCTCGCCTGCATCTGCGGCGGCGTGGCCTGGGTGGCGGCGCAACGAGTGAAGAAGAAGGGGGCAAGTGCCGCCAATCCCCCGCCGGCCGCCGCCAGCCCGCCGGCCGAACTGGGCTGGGACGACGTCACCCAGGACGATCCGCTGGGCCTCGAAGTGGGCTACCGGCTGGTGCCGCTGGTCGACGCCAAGCAGGGCGGCGAGCTGATGGCGCGGATCAAGGGCGTGCGCAAGAAGCTGACCCAGGAGCTGGGCTTCCTGATCCAGCCGGTACACATCCGCGACAACCTCGAACTGCAGCCGTCGAGCTACCGCATCACCTTGCACGGCGTGCCGATCGGCAGCGGCCAGGTCTATCCGGACCGCGACATGGCGCTGAACCCGGGCCGCGTGTTCGGCACGGTCGAAGGCATCCACGCCAAGGACCCGACGTTCGGCCTCGATGCCGTGTGGATCGAGCGTGGCGCCCGCGACCACGCCCAGACGCTGGGCTACACGGTGGTCGATCCGGCCACCGTGATCGCCACCCACCTGTCGCAGATCGTCAAGGACCACGCCCACGAGCTGCTCGGCTTCGACGAGGCGCAGGCACTGCTCAACGCCCTTGGCAAGAGCGCGCCGAAGCTGGTCGAGGATCTGGTGCCGAAGAGCCTGAGCCTGGCCGTGTTCGTGCGCGTGCTGCAGACGCTGCTGGCCGAGCGGGTCGGGCTCAAGAACCTGCGCGGCATCGCCGAGGCGCTGGCGGAAGCGGCCCCGCGCAGTCAGGAACCCGTCGTCCTGGCATCGGCGGTTCGAGTCGCGCTGGCTCGGCAGATTGTTCAGGAAATCAATGGCATGGAGCCGGAGTTGCCGGTGCTGACGCTGGCCCCTCAGCTGGAACGCGTCCTGCAGGACAGCGTGCAGGGAGGTGGTGCGGTGCTGGAACCGGGACTGGCGGAACGGATGCATCAGTCGCTGACCGAGCAGGTCCGGCGGCAGGCCCAGTCCGGGCAGCCAGCGGTGCTGCTGGTGGCCGCCAACCTGCGGCCCTGGCTTGCCAAGTTCACTCGCCAGTCGCTGCCGGACCTCCACGTGCTGGCCTACAACGAAGTGCCGGACAGCAAGCAGAGTCGCCTGATCGGTGCGGTGTCCTGAGCACACGCCCCGACGCTTTCGACGGAGTCGACGCAACATGAAGATCAAGCGGTTCATCGGCAGGAACATGCGGGAAGCGATCCGCATGGTGCGCGAGGAACAGGGGCCGGATTCGGTGATCCTGTCGAACCGCCGCGTGCCCGGCGGCATCGAGGTGGTGGCGGCCGTCGACTACGACGAGGCGCTGATGCAGGCCAGCCTGCGCCGCCCGGCCGAGCCGGCCGCTGCGCCGCAGCCGGAACCGGAGGCCGAGCGGCTGCCATCGCGGCCACCGGTGGCGCCGCATCCGCTGGCCCATCCGCCGGTCGATCGCCTGCTGGCCGAGTTCGGCGAGCCGGATGCGGTGTCGCACAGCCCGTCACGGCCATCGGCCGCCGCCGGCAACCAGGCGGCCAGCCTGGTCCACGCGGTGTCCGGCGCCCACGCGATGGCGGCTGCGCCGTCGGGCGAGTTCCTCGAACTGCAGCGGACCATGAGCCAGGAACTCGGCGGCATGCGCCGGATGATCGAGGAGCAGCTCGCCGGGCTGGCCTGGAACGAACTGCGCCGCAACCGCCCGCAGCGCTATGCGGTGCTGAAGACGCTGACCGATCTCGGCCTTGATGCGCCACTGGCGCGCGAGATCGCCGAGGCCTTGCCCGACGCCACCAGCGACGAGCGCGCCCGCTTCCTGCCGCTGGGCCTGCTGGCCCGGCGCATTCCGGTTGCCCGCGAGGACCTGATCCTGGAAGGCGGCGTGATCGCACTCGTCGGCCCGACCGGCGTCGGCAAGACCACCACGATCGCCAAGCTCGCCGCCCGCTACGCCGAACGCCACGGCCTGCGCGACATCGCGCTGGTGGCGATGGACCACTACCGCATCGGCGCCGCCGAACAGCTCTACACCTACGGTCGCCTGCTCGGCGTGCCGGTCTACACCGCCACGCCGCAGCAGAGCCTGCGCGACGTGCTGACCCGTCTCGGCGATCGCCGGCTGGTGCTGATCGACACCGTCGGCATGAGCCCGCGCGACCACAACCTGCAGCAGCAGATCGAGATGCTGGCCGCCGCCAGTCCGCGACTGAAGTTCTGGCTGACGATGTCGGCCACCAGCCAGTCGCACGACCAGGACGAGGTGATCCGCCGTTTCAGCGGCGCCACCGGCGACGGCGGCGACCGCCGTCTGGCCGCCTGCGTGATCTCCAAGCTCGATGAAACCACGCGGATCGGCGGCGCGCTGAGTGCCGCGATCCGCCACCGCCTGCCGCTGGCCTACGTCACCGACGGCCAGCGGGTGCCCGAAGACCTCCAGATTGCCCGCGCCGATGGCCTCGTGATCCGCGCGCAGCAACTGGCCCGCAACGCCCCGATGGAACTGGACGACGACACCATGGCCCTGCGCTTTGCACCCCGTCTCGATGCGGCAACCGCCACCGGAGCCCCGATCCATGGCTAAGGCCCAGAACCCGGTGCTCGACCAGGCTGACGGCCTGCGGCGCCTGAAGCCGCCGTCGCCGGTCCGCGTGATCGCGGTGACCAGCGGCAAGGGCGGCGTCGGCAAGACCAATGTCTCGGTGAACCTCGCCGTGGCGATGGCCGGCAACGGCAAGCAGGTGATGCTGCTCGACGGCGACCTCGGCCTCGCCAACATCGACGTGATGCTGGGCCTGCAGCCGAGCTACAACCTGGCGCACGTGCTGGAAGGCAAGTGCCGGCTTGAAGACACGCTGATGTTCGGCCCGAACGGCGTGATGATCGTGCCGGCGTCCAGCGGCAAGCGGCACATGGCCGAGCTGTCGCCGGTCGAGCACGCGGGCCTCGTGCAGGCGTTCTCGGAACTGAGCCGGCCGCTCGACGTGCTGATCGTCGACACCGCCGCCGGCATCGCCGATTCGGTGATCACGTTCAGTCAGGCCTCGCAGGAGATCATCGTCGTGGTCACCGGCGATCCGACCTCGCTGACCGATGCCTACGCGCTGATCAAGGTGCTGAACCGCGATCACGGCATCAGCCGCGTGCAGGTGCTGGCCAACATGGTCCGCGACGCGGGCGAGGCGCAGAGCGTCTACGAGTCGCTGCGCCGCGTCGCCGAACGCTTCCTCGACATCACGCTGAGCTTCGTCGGCGGCATTCCGCATGACGAATGGCTGAAGCGCGCCGTGCGCCGCCAGCGCGCGGTGGTCGAGGCCTACCCGAACTGCCCGGCCTCGGAAGCGTTCCGCCAACTGGCCCGCAAGGCCGACAGCTGGGGCATGCCGACCGGCGCGCGCGGCAATCTCGAGTTCTTTGTCGAGCGGCTGGTCAACGCGCCGGTATCGCCGCTGCCGGCCGCGCTGCTCAATGGCCCGTCGATGGCCGGGGCGGTGCTGTCATGACCGCGATGCCACCCGTGAAGGCCTATGCCCGTACTGTGGCCGCCGCCGACGAGGCGCGGCTGGTGCGCGAGCATCTGGAACTGGTCAAGCGCATCGCCTGGCACCTGGCCGCGCGGCTGCCGGCGTCGGTGGACATCGACGACTTGGTGCAGGCCGGCGTCATCGGCCTGATCGAGGCCGCGCGTCACTACTGCGGCGATCGCGGCGCCAGCTTCGAAACCTATGCCGGCATCCGCATCCGCGGCGCGATGGTCGACGAACTGCGCCGGGGTGACTGGGCGCCGCGCTCGGTGCACCGGCGGATGCGCGATGTTTCGGCCGCCATCCGCGCCATCGAACAGGATTCCGGCCGCGAGGCCCGCGATGCCGAGATCGCCGAGAAGATCGGCGCGTCGTTGAGCGAGTACCACGAGATCGTCCGCGACGCGACGCAGTGCCAGGTGCTGTCGATGCATGCCGCCGGCCGCGACGATGACGAGGACCGCGATTTCGAGGTCGCCGATCCCGGTGCCACGCCGTACGACGAGATCGAGCGCGCCGCCTTCATGACCGCGCTGACCGCTGCCATCGGCGAACTGCCGGAGCGCGAAAAGCTGGTCATGAGCCTGTACTACGACGATGAACTCAACCTGCGCGAGATCGGCGAAGTGCTCGACGTGACCGAATCGCGGGTCTGCCAGCTGCACGGGCAGGCGCTGCTGCGCCTGCGTGCCCGCCTGAGCGCGTGGCGTGACGCCCGCGATGGCAAAGCCCCGCCCCCGCGCAACGAAACCCGCGCGCGCAAGCCGCGCGCCGCCGCTGCAACCGCCCTTTCAACCGCCGCCTGACTCCGCGAGCCCCGAACGATGGACAAGAACCTCCGCATTTTGATCGTCGATGACTTCTCGACCATGCGCCGCATCGTCAAGAACCTGCTCGGCGACCTCGGCTTCACCAACACCGCCGAGGCTGACGACGGCAAGACCGCCTGGCCGATGCTGCAGGCCGGCGGCTTCGACTTCGTGGTCACCGACTGGAACATGCCCGGCATGACCGGCATCGACCTGCTGAAGGCGATCCGCGGCGACGACAAGCTGAAAGGCCTGCCGGTGCTGATGGTCACCGCCGAAGCGCAGCGCGACCAGATCATCGAGGCCGCCAAGGCCGGCGTGAACGGCTACATCA
>CAYPJK010000114.1:3636-7730 GCA_964411025.1 uncultured Nevskia sp. | reverse complement strand
CCATCGGCCGACGGCCGACGCCTTCGTCGTCGAGCGGCTGCGGGCTGCTGGCGCGATCATCCTCGGCAAGACCAACCTCAGCGAATGGGGCAACTGGCGCTCGACGCATGCGGTCAGCGGCTGGAGCGCCCGGGGCGGGCAGACCCGCAATCCGTACGCGCTGGATCGCAACCCCTGCGGCTCCAGTGCCGGCTCCGCCGTGGCCGTGGCCGCCAACCTGTCGCCGGTGGCGATCGGCACCGAGACCGATGGCTCGATCGTCTGTCCGAGCGCCGTCAACGGCATCGTCGGCCTGAAGCCGACCCGCGGCCGGGTGTCGCGCAGCGGGATCATTCCGGTCGCCGACAGCCAGGACACCGCCGGGCCGATGGCGCGCACCGTCGCCGACGCCGCGCTGCTGCTGGACCTGATCGCCGGTCGCGATCCCGCCGACGCCGCCACGGCCGGACTGACCGGCAAGCGCGCTGCCGAATGCTTCCACTGCGGGCTCGACACCGCCACGCTCGAAGGCGTGCGGATCGGCGTGCTGCGCCCGCTGTCGTCGCAGCCGACCCGGGTCACGCAGCGCTTCGGCGAGGCGATCGCCGCGCTTCGGGCCGCCGGCGCGGTGATCGTCGACGACGTCGCGCTGCCGCATGCCGGCGAATACCAGCAGGACGAGATCGCGGTGCTGGCCGCCGAATTCCGGGACGGCGTCGAGCGCTATCTGGCCGGTCTCGATGCGACCGCCCCGAAGCGGCTGGGCGATCTGATCACCGACAACGAACGCCACGCGGAGCGCACGCTGCCGGGCTACAACCAGGATCTGCTGCGACTGTCGGCCGCCAGCCCACCGGCCAGCGATGCCCGCATCCGCAAGGCCCGCGCCCGGGCGCTCAAGCTGGCCGGCGTCGACGGCATCGACGCGGCACTGAAGAAGGACCGCCTCGATGTGCTGATCGCCCCGACGGCCAGCCCGGCCTGGCTGACCGACCACACGCTCGGCGATCGCGATGCCGGCGCCGCCGTGTCCACCGCGCCGGCCGTGGCCGGCTATCCCCATCTGACGGTGCCGATGGGCGCGGTCGACGGCCTGCCGGTGGGCCTGTCGTTCATCGGCCCGGCCTGGAGCGAGGCGCGCCTGCTGCGCTACGGGCAGGCGTTCGAACGCCTGACCCGCCACCGCCAGCCACCGCGGCTGTTGCCGACCGCCGTCGCCGACCGGCCGCCGACGCTGGATCCCGACACGCCGCCGCTCGGCGAAGGCGAACGATAAACTCCCGGAACGCTCGAAGAAGCGCCCTGAACAAAGAACCGGAGGAGTTGCCGTGCTGAAGCTGACATCACTCGTTGCCGCTGTCGCGCTGGCCGCATTGCCGTCGCTGGCCCTGGGCCACGGCCCATCGCGGTTGAAGGTCACCGAATCGATCGAGATCGCCGCCCCCGCCGACAAGGTCTGGGCACGGCTCGCGAAGTTCGACGACGCCTCGTGGATTCCGGCGGTCGCCAAGACCGTCGGTACCGGCGGCAATGCCGTCGGCGCCACCCGCGTGCTGACCCTGAAGGGCGACGGCGCGCCGACCGTCGAGGAAGAACTGACCCGCTTCGATGCCGACAGCAAGACCCTCGGCTACAAGATCACCAAAGTCGATCCGAAGGTGCTGCCGGTCAGCAATTACGCGTCGACCATCAAGGTCACCGGGGACGCCAGCAAGAGCACGGTCGAATGGAAGGCCGGTTTCTATCGCGGCTACCCGAATAACGATCCGCCGCCGGAGCTGAACGACGATGCCTCGGAAGCGGCCGTCAAGGGCCTCTACACCGCGACGCTCGCCGAACTGAAGAAGTCGCTCGAAGCGAAGTGAGCCGCAGGCTGCTCCCCGCGCCGCGACTGGCTCTGCCGGTCGCGGCGCTGCTGTTTTCGGCCGCTGCCGCAGCGGCCGGCGATTTCGCCTTTGTGCCGGCCCAGGTCGCCAACCGGGTGAGCGTGATCGACCTCGCAGCGATGCAGCGGCTCGTCGACATCCCGGTCGCCGGCAAGCCGGCCGGGGTGGCGGTGGCGCAGCAGGCCGGCCGCGCCTACGTGACGAGTCCGGAAGGCCGGACCGTGACGATCATCGACACGGCCGCACGCGCGGTCGTCGGTCGCATCGAAGTCGGTGGCGGGCCGCTGGGCATCGCTGTCCATCCGTCCGGGGCACCGGTCTACGTGGCCGACTGGTACCGGCATCGCGTGCAGGCGCTCGACCCGGTGACACGGATGGTCACCGCCGTGGTCGCGGTCGGCGAGTCGCCGTCCGGGCTCGCGATCAGCAGCGACGGCCGCACCCTGGTCAGCGCCGATCGCGATGCCAACCAGGTCTCGATCATCGACACCGCCGGCTTCACGGTGCGCGCGACGGTTGAGGTCGGCACCCGGCCGTTCGGCGTCACGCTGTCCGCCGATGGCGCACGCGCCTACACGGCCAATGTCGGCAGCAACGACGTGACGGTCATCGACGTGGCGAACGCCACCGTGATCGGCACCGTGCCGGTCGGCGAGCGCCCGTACGCGGTGGCGCTGACGCCGAATGGCCGCGCCTTTGTCAGCAACCAGTACGCGGCGACCGTCAGCGTGTTCGACACCGGCAGCCTCGCGCCGCTGGCGACGATTGCGGCCGGCGACTACCCGGAAGGCATCGAAGCCACGTCCGATGGCCGCTCGGTGCTGGTGGTCAACTGGGAAAGCAACACGGTGCAGCGGATCGACGCCGAAACCCTGACCGTCACCGGCAGCGCCGACGCGGCGGATGGGCCGCGTGGCTTTGGCACGTTCATCTGGCGGCAGCCCTGATCGCTACGGCGCAGCGGGCGCGGCCGGCGGATCAGCCGCCGGTGCCGCGGCCGGCGCCGTGCACGACAACGCCGCCGCGCCGCTGACGGCATCGGTGCGCTGGTAGGCGCAGCGCTGGCCGGGCCCCTGATCGGCCAGCCGGATCAGCACGCCCGCCTGTTCCGGCAGGAACAGGTACTCGGTGACGTAGGTATGGCCGGCGTCGAACTGCGTCTTCAGCTTGCGCTCGGTCCAGCGGTGGTCCGCCGCCGCGAAGAAAATCCGCAGTTCATGTTCGCCGGGTGACAGCGTCAGCGACACCGGATAACCGCCGCCGCCGCGCGACGGCAGCGCCACGCCGTCGACATGGGTGAAGTGCAGCTTCGCACCGCTCCGCACGCCCCAGACGGTGGCCACAGCGTCGGCCGGGCGGCCGCTGGCGTCGGCCACCGCGTACGGCTCCAGCACCGGATTCCACGCGCAGCCCGCCAGCAGGGTCGCGGCAGCGAGCAGGCCGCGCGTCCGGCCGTCGCCCAGCATCATCGAACCGCTTTCGGGTCGAAGTGCGGGTTCTCGATGATCGAGAAGCGGTTGCCGAACGGGTCGAGCACGTCAGCGACGCGGATGCCGCCGCCGACATCCTTGACCGGCACCAGCGCGGTTGCGCCGAGCGCCAGCAGCTGGGCGTAGGCGGCGTCGGCATCGGGCACACCCCACAGCGCTTCGCAGCCATCGGCATGCGGGATTTCGTCCGGCAGCAGGCCGAGTTCGAAGCCGCCGACCTGGTAGCCGACGTAGTACGGCTCATCAAAGTACGGCTCGACGCCGAGCACGGCGCTGTAGAACGCTTTGCCCGCGGCCAGATCGGGAACGGGGTAGATGGCGGTGCGGAGTCCGAGAATCATCGTGCGAACCGGAAGGTGGCGGGTGGAGAGGCGATCTTCGGCGGCGGCCGCGCGTTTGACCAGCACGGGGCGCGCAGCACCGATGCAGTGCGGACCGCGTGCTAGCATTTTTGCTGTGCGGTGCATCCGGCCCGCGCCCGCCCGCCAGACCGACGCATGCCCGACCCTCACGCTGCCGCTGTCGCCGACGCCTGCGGCGACACCGCCGAAGATCCTCCGCAATTTCCGGCGTGCAGCCGAGGCCGGCGCGCATGAGCGGGCTGGTGGTGGTCGATCAACTGGCCGACTGGCCGGTGGAGATTCCCGGCGTCGAGGTGGTGACGGCCTGGAAGTACCTGACGCACGACGAGTTCACGCGCATCCGCGGCGCGCGTGTCTACAACCTCTGCCGCACCTTC
>CAYPJK010000114.1:0-3626 GCA_964411025.1 uncultured Nevskia sp. | reverse complement strand
CGCGGGCACCGCATCCTGCCGGACATCACGACGGTGCAGGACTTGAAGCTCGCCGAATCGCCGTCGGTCCTGAACGACGAGATCGAGGAGCTGATGCAGAAGAGCCTGGCCCGGCTCGGCTCCAGCGAATACGTGCTGAATGTCTATTTCGGCGACAGCCCGTTCGTGCGCCACGAAAAGCTGGCGCGGGCGCTGTTCAACCTGTTCCCGGCGCCGCTGCTGCAAGCCAAGTTCGTCTGGCGCGGTGACGAGTGGCGGGTCGATACGCTCGGCCCGATCGCGCTTGGCGAAGTGCCGGCCAGCCACCACGAGTTCCTGTACCAGACCGCACGCGACTACTTCACCCGCCGCCGCGCGCCACCGAAGCGCCGCGATTCCACGCGCTATGACTTGGCGATCCTCGTCAACGAGGACGAGAAGGAGCCGCCGTCGAATGCGCGGGCGCTGAAGGCCTTCGAGAAGGCCGCCGAGGACCTCGGCTTCTCGGTCGATTTCCTCGACAAGGGCGACTATGGCCACGTCGCGGAGTACGACGCGCTGTTCATTCGGGAAACCACGGCGGTCAACCACCACACCTATCGCTTCGCCCGCCGGGCGGCGCGTGAAGGGCTGGTCGTGGTCGACCACCCGGAATCGATCCTGCGCGCTGCCAACAAGGTATTCCTGGCCCAGCTGATGGAACGCCACCGCATTCCGCAGCCGAAGACCCTGCTGGTGCACCGGGCGAATCTTGACGAGGTCGTGCGCCAGCTCGGCTTTCCGATGGTGCTGAAGCAGCCGGATTCGCAGTTCTCGAAAGGCGTGATCAAGGTCGACAATGCGGCGGCGTTCAAGCGCGAGACGCGCGAGTTCCTGGAGCGTTCGGACCTGATCGTCGCCCAGGCCTTCGAGCCAACCGAATACGACTGGCGGGTCGGCGTGCTCGATGGCCAGCCGCTGTACGCCTGCCGCTACTTCATGGCCAAGGCGCACTGGCAGGTGGTGAAGCGCGACGCCAAGGGGGCGAAGTCCGAAGGCGATCACGAGACCCTGGCCGTGGAACAGGTGCCCAAGGCGGTGCTCAGCGTCGCGGTGCAGGCGGCGCGGGCCGTCGGCGATGGCCTTTACGGTGTGGATCTCAAGCAGTTCGGCAACGTCGTCAAGGTCATCGAGGTCAACGACAACCCGAACATCGACTGGGGCGTCGAAGATCTGGTGCTGAAGGAGGCGATCTACCGCCGGATCATGGCGTTCTTCGTCAAGAAGCTGGACGCCCAGACGCGAATGCGCGAGCCGGACTGATGGCCGCTGCGGCCGTCACCGAGGTGCGGATCCGCCAGGGGCATCGCGCCGACGTCGACGCGATGCTGGCGCTGGAAGCGGTGTTTCCGAGCGACCGGATGTCCCGGCGCAGCGTCCGGCGCTTTCTGACGGTGTCGACGGCGCGCGTACTGGTGGCAGTGAATGGCGCTGGCGCGATGCTCGGCAACCTCATCGGCCTGCGCCGCGCCGGCAGCCGGGCGCGGCGAAACTACTCGGTGGTTGTTGCGCCCGAAGCCCGCGGCCTCGGGATCGGCCAGCGGCTGGTGGAGGCGCTGCAGGCGCTGGCGCTGGCCGAAGGCTGCGATCGCGTGACGCTGGAAGTACGCGCCGACAACGCAGCCGCGCGCGCGCTGTACGCCAAGCTCGGTTATCGCGAAGCCGCCCTGTTGCCCGGCTACTACGAAGACGGCTCGGACGGCCTGCGGCTGGTGCGCGCAGTCCGCTGAGCGGCCGGCGGCAGGGCCTTCGGCAACCCGGCCGCTTCGATGGGCGGCAGGCCCTCGCGCCGCTGCAGCCAGCGCAGCTGGAAAGCGATCCGCGCCGCGTGGGCCACTTCGTTCAGGTACCAGGCATTGACCGCTGCGCCGACGAACGCCCCCATCAGCGGCAGCGAGCCGCCGGCCTTGGCCAGTCCGAGCCGGCGCGCGACCGCCGACGACAGGTTGCTGATGCTGAACACGGTGGCTTCCTTGGCCAGCTCGCGCTCGGCGGCACGCTCGATGCCGTCGCGGATCGCCGCATCGCTTGCGGAGGCATCGTGCTCGATCGCCGCCAGTGCCGCCTGCTTCTCGTCCAGCGTGTTGGCCGAGGCCAGCGCGAAGATCGCGACCGGCAGGCGCTTCAGCGCTTCATCCGCGCAATCCTCGCCGTAGCACAGGCCGATACGATGGATCGCCCGGAACGCCTGCACCAGCAGCGTCGGCACATCGGCCACCAGCCCGGCCGCTCCGGCGACACCGAACAGGGCGCCGCTGCCGCCGGCCAGCACCGCGCCGCGCCGGCCGATCCTGGATGCCAGCCGATCACAGGTTTCCAGCGAACCGGCGCGCAGCGCCGCCAGATCATCAACGCCAGCCGCCCGCAGCACCGAGCGGCGATCGGCCATCCGCGCCGAGGTGCGCTGCACGCCGTCGAGCGCCGCCCGCAGCCAGTCGACCGGGATGGTCCGCTGCACCGCCTTGGCCGCCGGTGACAGCGCCCGCCCGAACGCCTGGCTGAAGAAGTCCGGCGCGTCATTGCGCCATTCGGTGATCCGCGCCAGCTGCTCGTGCTCGTACGGTGTCGGCGCTTCTGCATTCCGCTTGCGTGGGGCCATGGCGAATCGGACGTGATCGGAAAAGGCGAGGCCGGAGTGTGCCTCGCACCGGACTTCGATGCGCGGGCCAGCGGCGATCGGGCATCATTTCACGCATGTGCCTGATCGCCTTCGCCTACCACGTTCACCCCACCTGCCCGCTCGTCCTGATCGCCAATCGCGACGAGTTCCACGCCCGGCCAACAGCGCCGCTCGGGCGCTGGGAGGATCACCCGGACATCATCGGCGGGCGCGACCTGCAAGCCGGCGGCGGCTGGCTGGCGATCGACCACCGCCGACCGCGTCTGGCCGCCGTCACCAACGTCCGAGACACGACCCCGCTGCAAGCGGCGCAGTCGCGTGGCGAACTGGTGCGCAATTTCCTCGCGGGCGATGAGCTGGCGGTGGCGTTCGCCGAGCTGCGCCGCGTCGACGGCAACGACTACGGCCCGTTCAACCTGCTGCTGTGGGATGGCGAAGACCTGATCGTCGCCACCAATCGGCTGAAGCCGCGCTGGGAAACGGTCGAGCCGGGCATCCATGGCCTGTCGAACGGCAGCTTCGATCAGCCATGGCCGAAGACCCGGCGGCTGACCGCCGCACTCGGCGACTGGCTGCGAAGCCCTTCGGGCCAGGCCGCCCAGCCCGACGATGCCACCGACCTCGAACCGCTGTACGCCGCGCTGGCCGACGAACACCGCCCGGCCGACTGCGAACTGCCGGACACCGGCATCGGCCTGGAACGCGAACGGATGCTCGCCTCCGCGTTCATCAAGCTGCCCGGCTACGGCACCCGCGCCAGCCAGATCGTCATGCTCGGCCGCGACGGCCGAACGCTGTTTGCCGAGCGGCGCTTTGGTGCCGATGGTGAGTTGGTGGGTGAGGCGCGGGTAGTGGTGGGGCGCGGCTGAAACGCATCAAGCCGAGCGACTCGACGCTGAGCTACCTGATGCACAAGCTCGACGGCGCGCAGGGCTTCGTCGGCGGCGGCGGCGGCCGCATGCCGCAGAACGGTCCGTTCCTCGATCAG
>CAYPJK010000113.1:0-7749 GCA_964411025.1 uncultured Nevskia sp. | reverse complement strand
GCAGCGCCCGGCGTGCCGAGTACCGTCTTCCACTTGATGCCGGCCGGAAACGCGGCACCGCCTCGGCCGCGCAAGCCGGAATCGGTGACGGTGGCGACGATGTCGGCCGGCGCCATCGCCAGCGCGTTGTTCAGGCCGCGATAGCCGCCGTGCGCCAGATAGTCGGCGAGGCTGACCGGATCGGTGATCCCGGCGCGGGCGAAGGTCAGGCGCTCCTGCGTCTTGAGGTAAGGGTGCGCGTCGACCACGCCGATCGACAGCGGGTGGGCAGCCCCCAGGCCGGCTGCGAACAGGCTGGCGACATCGGCGGCATCCACTGGCCCGTAGCCGATCCGGCCGGCTGCGGTGGCGACCTCGACCAGCGGCTCGAGCCAGAACAGGCCGCGCGAGCTGTTGCGGATCAGTTCGATGGCGATGCCGTGCTTCGCCGCTTCGGCGGTGATCGCTGCCGCCACCTCGTCGGCGCCGAGCGAGACCGCCGTTGAATCGCGCGGCACGAATACTTTCACGGCGGCGCTCACGCGGCGGCTCCGGTCAGGCGATCGAATCGTTCCGGCGTCACCCGGCCCTTCAGCTGCATGTCGATCAACAGGCTCGGTCCGGTGGCGCAATTGCCGAGGCAATAGGCCGGTTCCAGCGTGTAGCGGCGGTCGGCCGTCGTTTGGTGGAAGTCGATCCCGAGCCTGGCCTTGACGTGCGACTCCAGCGCCCGGCCGCCGACCGCCTGGCAGGCTTCGGCCCGGCACAGGTGGATGACGTGCTCGCCCGGCTGTTCGCTGCGGTACCAGTGATAGAACGAGACCACGCCGTGCACCTCGGCGCGCGACAGGTTGAGCGCCTTGGCGACGATCGGCACGGCATCCTTCGGCACGTGGCCAAGGGCCTGCTGGATACCGTGCAGCACCGGCAGCAGCGCGCCGGGAAGTGCCCGGAGGCGAGCCAGCACCTCGTCGATGGCGGCGCGTTGCGCGGTGCTCAGGCTCGACAGTTCGGAGAGCTTGATCGGCGGTCGGCGCTCGAAGGTGGCAGTGGACATGGGATTCGTCTTCGTTCGGGGCTACTGAAACAGGATCGCGGCCTTGGCGACGGTCTGCGCCACGCCCCAGGCCAGCGGAATACCGACCGCCAGCCAGGCGATCAGGACCAGCGCGACGGGGCTGGTGGCCGATGCAACGGTGGCCGATGCGCGGCTGTCGGGTGCGCTTTCATGCGCCAGTGTCCCGGCGGCGGCGACCTCCTCGTCGCTCATCTGCCATGTCGGGGCCACCGGCCGGATCAGCAAGTTGCAGACGAAGCCGGCGACCAGCAGCGCAGCCAGGATCAGCATCGTGGTGTCGTAGGCCTGTGCCTTCTCGACCCCGCGCGCGAGCTGGAACTCGCGCAGGTAGTTGACGATCACCGGGCCGAAGATGCCGGCCACCGACCAGGCGGTGAGCAGGCGGCCGTGGATCGCACCGACGAACTGGGTGCCGAACAGGTCGGCGAGATAGGCCGGCACGGTGGCGAAGCCGCCCCCGTACATCGACAGGATCACGCAGAAGGCACCGGCAAACAGCGCAATCGAACCGGCGTGGCCGGCGCTCGGTGTCGACGCGTACAAGGCGGTGCCGAGCACGAAGAAGATCGCGTAGGTGCCCTTCCGGCCGAGGCGATCCGACGCCGACGCCCAGAAGAAGCGGCCGCCGATGTTGAACAGGCTCAGCAGCCCGGTGAAGCCGGCGGCAATCGCGGCGATCTGCGCGGCCTGCGTGGCGTCGAGCGCGCCGATCGCCGCGTCCACGCCGATCAGCCGGCCGCCGAACACTTCCTGCAGCATGGGCGAGGCCATGCCGATCACGCCGATGCCGGCGGTGACGTTCAGGCACAGCACCGCCCACACCAGCCAGAACTGCGGCGTCCGGTGGGCGTTGTCGAGGTGAACGTGGCGGCTGGCGATCATGGTGTTGGCCGCAGGGGCAGGCGGCGTCCAGCCGGCCGGCTTCCAGCCGGCGGCGGGTACGCGGTAGGCGAGCGCGCCGGCGGTCATGAACACCGCGTAGAGGAGCGCCATCGCGACGAAGGTTTCGGCGACGCCTACCGAGGTCGGCGTCGCGAAGCGGGTCATCAGCAATTGCGCCAGCGGCGAGCCGATCATGGCACCGCCGCCAAAACCCATGATCGCCATGCCGGTGGCCATGCCGCGGCGGTCCGGGAACCACTTGATCAGGGTCGACACCGGCGAGATGTAGCCCAGGCCCAGGCCGATGCCGCCGATCACGCCGGAGCCGAGCAGCATCAGCCAGAACTGATGCAGGTGGATGCCGAGCGCCGATACCAGCATGCCGCCGCACCAGCAGAGCATCGACACCAGCCCGGCCTTGCGCGGGCCGGCCCGCTCCAGCCAGCCGCCGAACACAGCTGCCGACGAGCCGAGGAAAACGAAGAACAGGGTGTACATCCAGCCCAGTGTCGACACCCGCCAGTCGCAGCCGGTCGCGACCAGTTCGCCGAGGAAGCCGGTGCCTTCCGGGCAGGCCAGCGGCGCACCGATCCCCACCGCCTTCGACAGCGGCAGCCAGAAGACGCTGAAGCCGTAGGCCATGCCGATGCACAGGTGAATCGCCAGCGCAGCCGGCGGCACCAGCCAGCGGTTGAAGCCGGGCCCGGCGATGGTCCGTTCCTTGGACAGAAAATCCATTGCCGAACCGGTGGCGCGGTCCTGCGCGATGCTGCTCATTCCTCCTCCGGGGCTGGACGGCGAGCCGCCGCTTTCTTATGTGCTGAAAGACATATGAAAAAGCTGCGGTTTTCCAGCCAGGACGTACGGTAGTCTTCGCCTCCGACGATGAAAATATGTATCGTAAAGCCGTTGCAATTCCGGCTTTGCCACCTCCATCCCTGCCACGGCGGACAACACGATGTTCAAGGTTTCGATCCAGCCGCAGTGGCAGCTCGAACAGCCGGACGGCAAGCAGTCGCTGCCAAGACTGGTAGAGCTGCTGGCCCGCGTCCGCGAGACCGGCACGCTGGCCGAGGCGTGCGTGCAGGCCGGGCTGTCGTACCGCTACGCCTGGGGTCTTCTGCAGGACGGAACCCGCACCTTTGGCGCGCCGCTGGTGACCATGCAGCGCGGCCGCGGCGCGGTGCTGACGCCGCTGGCGGAGAAGCTGGTCTGGGCCGACAAGCGCATCAACGCCCGGCTGGCGCCGCTGCTCGACAGCCTCGCTTCGGAACTGGAAGTGGAACTGGAACGCGCGCTCAGCGATACCGGCGCCATCCTGCGCGTGCAGGCCAGTCACGGTTTTGCGGTGGAAACCCTGCGCGACTGGTTCGTGCGCAGCCGGATTCCGATCGATCTCAAGTACCGGTCGAGCTTCGAGGCGCTCAGCTCGCTGAAGGGCGCGGCCTGCGATCTGGCCGGCTTCCATGTGCCGGTCGGCGATTTCGAAGCGCAGGCGCTGAGCCAGTACGCCGCCTGGCTGAAGCCGCAGACCCAGCGGCTGATCATGCTGGCTACACGCCGCCAGGGCCTGATCGTGGCGCCCGGCAATCCGAAGCGGATCGCGTCACTGACCGACCTGACCCGCGAGGATGTCCGCTTCGTCAACCGCCAGCCGGGCTCCGGCACCCGGATGCTGCTTGACCTGATGCTCGAGCGCGCCCATCTCGACGGCAGCCAGATCCGCGGCTTCGACAGCGGCGAATTCACCCATGCGGCGGTCGCCGCCTACGTCGCCAGTGGCATGGCCGACGCGGGTGTCGGCGTGGAAGCTGCCGCCAAGCGCTTCGATCTCGGCTTCGTGCCGCTGGCCGGCGAGCGCTACTTCTTCTTGTGCTCGAAGTCGGCGCTCAAGACGCCCGCCCTGCAGAGCGTCATCGACACCCTCTGCAACCCGGACTTCCGCAATCTGGTCAACGCCTTGCCAGGCTATGACGCCGCCCATTGCGGCGAGGTGCTGGCGATCGACGACGCGTTTCCGGACTTCGGACGGATGTCGAAAGGCCGCAGCGCGGCGCGCGTCCGTCCGGGCTGAATCAGCCGCCGGCGCGCAGCCGTGCAGCGGTCAGCGTGTTGTCCATCAGCATCGCCACGGTCATCGGTCCGACCCCGCCCGGCACCGGTGTGATGAACGCGGCGCGTTCGGCAGCCGCCGCGAATTCGACATCGCCGCACAGCTTGCCGCTCGGCAGGCGATTGATGCCGACGTCGATGACGATCGCGCCGTCTCGCAGCCACGCGCCCTTGATCATCTCCGGAATGCCGGTGCCGACCACCAGGATCTCGGCGCGGCCGACTTCCTCCGGCAGATCGCGGGTGCGGCTGTGGGCGACGGTGACCGTGCAGCCGAGCAGCAGCAGTTCGAGCGCCATCGGCCGGCCGACGATGTTCGACTGGCCGACCACCAGCGCCCGCTTTCCGGCCAGCGGCACGCCGGTCGATTTCAGCAGTTCGACACATCCCCAGGGCGTGCAGGGCCGCAGGGTCGGGGTCTTCTGGGCCAGGCGACCGAAGTTGTACGGATGGAAGCCGTCGACGTCCTTGTCCGGCCGGATGCGCTCGATGACCTTGTCGGCGTCGATGTGCTTCGGTAACGGCAGCTGCACGAGGATGCCGTCGATGCCGTCGTCGGCATTGAGCCGGTCGACCACGGCCAGCAGCTCGGCCTCGCTGACGGTGGCATCGAGATGGTTCGGCACCGACCGGATCCCGATTTTCTCGCAGGTCAGCCGCTTGTTGCGGACATAGATCTCCGAAGCCGGATCGGCGCCCACCAGCACTGTGGCCAGCGCCGGCGCGCGATGGCCGGCCGCGACCCGCGCGGCGACCGCCTGGCGGACCCGCTCATGGACCTGCCCTGCCACGGCCTTGCCGTCGATGAGTTGTGCCGTCACGCCTGTTTGCTCCGCTGCTGGATGGGGGCGAATTCTCGCATGCCGGGGGGTGGCCCTTGTGTCCGGAAGCCTTCACGTACACTGCGTCGCCCGTGCCAGAACGCTGATCCGCGCCGTCCATGTCCCGCCTCGAAGTCCACCAGCTCGTCGTCAGCCGTGGCGACCGGGTCGTGCTCGATGGCCTCAGCTTTTCGGTCGCCGCCGGCGAGGTGCTGCACATCCTCGGCCGCAACGGCGCCGGCAAGACGTCGCTGCTGGAAGTGCTGTGCGGCCTGCGCCGGGCCGACAGCGGCCGGATCGCGCCGCAGCCGGAGGCGCGCGAGCGGCACTGGGAGGGCCACAAGAACGCGCTGAACCTCAGTTTGTCGGCGCTCGAGAACCTGCAGTTCTGGGCGGCGCTGAACGGCGAGCGGCTCGATGATCCGCGTGCCGCACTGGCGGCGGTCGGGCTGCCCAGGGCGCAGCAGCACCGGCCGTCCGGCCAGCTGTCGACCGGCCAGAAGCGGCGTGCCGCGCTAGCCCGCCTGGTCGCGGTGCCGAGAGGCTGGTGGTTCCTTGACGAGCCGCTGGCCGGGCTCGATGTGCAAGGACTTGCGCTGTTCGCCGAACTGCTCGGCCGGCATCTGGCCGGCGGCGGTGCGGTGCTGGTGACCAGCCACCAGCCGCTGCCCGGCGAGCTGCCGAACCTGCGGCATCTGGACCTGAGCGCCGCCGCATGAGCGCCGCCGTCGCCGTGTTCCGCCGCGAACTGCGCATCGCCCTACGCCGGCGTGCCGAATGGGTCCAGCCGCTGGTCTTCTACGGCATCGTTGCACTGCTGTTCCCGCTTGGGATCGCCCCTGAATCGCCGGCGCTGAAGGTGTTCGCGCCGGCCATCATCTGGGTCGGCGCGCTGCTGGCGGCATTGCTGGGCGTCGAGCGGCTGTTCCGCGGCGATCTGGACGACGGCAGCCTGGAGCAGATGCTGATCGCCGACGTGCCGCTGGCGTTGCTGATCACCGCCAAGCTCACCGCCCAGTGGCTGCTGACGGCCGCGCCGCTGGTGCTGGTGTCGCCACTGCTGGGGTTCGGGCTGGGACTTGCGCCCGGCCCGGTGGCGATCCTGTTCTGGAGTCTGCTGCTGGGTACGCCGACCTTGATCTTCACCGGCGGCTTTGCGGCGGCGCTGACCGTCGGCGCGCCGCGCGCCGGCCTGATGCTGCCAATCCTCGTGCTGCCGCTGATGACACCGGCCGTGATCTTCGGCGGTGGCGCGGTGCGGGCAGCGGCAGCCGGCCTGCCGCCGGATGCGCCGCTGTATTTCCTCGGCGCGCTGCTGGCCTTGAGCCTGACCCTGCTGCCGATGGCCGCCGCCGGCGCGCTGCGCAACGCGCTCGGCTGACTTCCGACCGCCGATTCCGACCGGTCTGAGCACCTCACCCGATGTTCATTCGGGTGGGCGGGGGGAACGGGCATAATGCGCCGGCGCGAAATGCCCACCTCGCGCCACCCGTCTCCCATCCGAATCCTGCAGGACCGCGCCCGGACCATGTGGACCTGGTTTCACCGACTGGCCTCGCCGCCCAGCTTCTACCGTTTCGCCGACCGGCTGGCGCCCTGGCTGCTGGCATCCGGGCTGCTGCTGATCGGCTGGGCCGCCTGGCTGGGTCTGTTCGTGGCACCGGCCGATTACCAGCAGGGTGATGCGTTCCGGATCATCTACGTGCACGTGCCGGCGGCGGCGCTGAGCCTGTCGATCTACACGGCGATGTCGGTGGCGGGCGCGATCGCGCTGATCTGGCGCATGAAGCTGGCCGAAGTCGCGGTGGTCACGGCGGCGCCGATCGGTGCCAGCTTCACGGCGCTGGCCCTGGTCACCGGCATGCTCTGGGGCAAGCCGACCTGGGGCACCTACTGGGTCTGGGACGCGCGGCTGACCTCGGAACTGGTGCTGCTGTTCCTGTATCTCGGCGTGATCGGCCTGCAGCAGGCCTATTCCGATGCCCGCACGGCGGCCCGGGCCTGCGCCTGGCTGGCGCTGGTCGGCTTTGTCAACGTGCCGATCGTCCATTACTCGGTGCAGTGGTGGAACTCGCTGCACCAGGGTTCGACCCTGCTCAGTGCCGAAGCCATCGCCAATCCCAAGATGGCGCCGAGCATGCTCAAGCCGCTGCTGATGTCGATGGCCGGCAGCTACCTGTTCTTCGGCGCCGTCTGGCTGCGGCGGATGCAGAACGGCGTGCTGCTGCGCGAACGGCGCTCGAAATGGGTGAAGGAGATCGGCTTGCCGGCATGGCCGGCTGATATCCCGAACGCTCGACCGCTGTCGGGAGGACCGGGCGCGGCCAGGCGGGGGGATCGGGCATGAACGAAAAGCACGCCGTGTTCATCTGGACCAGCTACGGCTTGACCGCCGTACTGCTGCTGTGGAACTGGCTCAGCCCGTGGCTGACGCGCAACGATTTGCAGCGGCGTTTGTCTGAGGACGCGCCCGACGAGGAATCCCAGGAATGACCAAGCGTAACCAGCGGCTGCTCGGTGTGGCCGCCCTGCTGATCGGTGTCGGTGTGGCTGCCACGCTCGGCTTCACCGCCTTTCGCAAGAACATGATGTATTTCTACACGCCGAGCGATCTGGCGGCCGGCACGGTGCCGGTCGGCGCGGCGGCCCAGCTGGGTGGTCTGGTCGAGACCGGCAGCCTGACGCGCGGCGAAGGCCTGAAGGTGGAATTCCGGGTCGCCGACTGCGCGAAGAACATCCCGGTGCGCTACGAAGGCGTGCTGCCGGACCTGTTCCGCGAAGGGCAGGGCGTGGTCGCCGATGGCTACATGAACGACGAGCACGTGTTCGTCGCCACCCGCATCCTCGCCAAGCACGACGAGAACTACATGCCGCCGC
>CAYPJK010000112.1:0-7757 GCA_964411025.1 uncultured Nevskia sp. | reverse complement strand
CTCTCGGGCTGATCGAATGCAGCGCCTTGGCGAAGCGTTCCTTGCCAACGCCGCTTTCGCCGCGGAACAGCACCGTGGAATCGGTCGGCGCGACGCGCCGCACCAGATGCGCGGCGGCATTGAATGCAGGCGAGGCGCCGACGAAGCCTTCGAACGCCGGATCAGCCGCGCCGCTGCGCACCGGCGGCTCCGAGGAACGGTTCCGGACTGGCGCCGCAACGAAGCTGTCGATCTGCAGGAAGCCGGTCTCGCGCTCGCCCAGATCTTCCCAGACCGACAGCGGCTTGCCGATCACGCGGCAGTTCTTGTGGCCCATCGCCACGCATTCGATTTCGCGCCAGAGGATCGGCATGCCGAGGATCGCGGTCGAGCAGCCGCTCGCGTAGCCGCCCATGATCCAGCACGAGGGTTCGCCGCTGATGCCGATCTGCTGCATGTGCGCCTCGGCCTCCCAGGACGAGGCCCAGACGAAGTCGCCCGAGAACTCGCCGCGCTCGACGTCGAAGCGCATGTCCTCGATCGGCCGCATGCCGACGAAGCCCTCGGTCTCGCGCAGACGCAGGGCCAGCGCCAGCGCATGGGCAAGATCGTGCGGATATAGCGCGCGCAGGCGCTGGCCGTCCTCGACGCCCTGCTGGTAGCCAAGCCGGGTCAGCATTTCGCGGGCTCGAGCCAGGCCAAGCTGCTCGATCAGCTCGCGACGCATTTCGGCGAACGAGTTGGCGTGCATCAGCAGCATCCGCTGCGCAAACAGCTGGATATGGCCGGCTTCCGGCGAGAAGCGCAGGTGCTCGGCCACCGTGCGGGTCAGGCGGTCACTGGTGGCAGCAGCGCCCGCACGGTGGCGGGCGCGAGGGCTGGGGCGATCGTGGGGAGTCGGCATCGTCGTGGCCAGAGAAAGACAGACCGAGGCTATTTCTTGTTTTGCCGAATCACAAGCATGGCCAATTTCTGCAAATGATGAATATTGTTCGGGCTGAAGTTCTGCTTGGCCGGATCGATATTTATAAAATATTTAATAATCAGTAACTTGAAGTTATTTCCGGAGATTGGCAAAGCGCTTGCAAATCAAGGCTCCAGGCGTGCATTGACGCGTCATTTCAAAAAACCGAGGAGATTCCGATCATGACAAGCCCATCCGACAGCACCCAAGCCACTTCCGCCAACCGTGACCCGGCCGCCTTTGACGCGGTCGTCGTCGGTGCCGGATTCGCCGGCATCTACGCGATGTACCGCCTGCGGAAGGAAGGCTTGAAGGCGATCTGCTACGAGGCGGGCGAGGGCGTCGGCGGCACCTGGTACTGGAACCGCTATCCCGGTGCGGCCTGCGATTTCGAGAGCGTCGAGTACTCCTACTCCTTCGACGAGCAACTGCAGCAGGAATGGAAGTGGTCGACGCGGATGGCGCGCCAGCCGGAGATCAAGGCCTACCTCGATCACGTTACCGACCGCTACGACCTGCGCCGCGACATGCGCTTCTCGACGCGCGTGAAAGCCGCGCATTTCGACGATGCAACGAGCCTGTGGACGGTCAGCACGGACCGTGGTGACCGGGTGACCGCGCGCCATGTGGTGATGGCCACCGGCTGCCTGTCGACGCCGAAGCCGATCGAATACCCAGGCGCCGACCGCTTCAAGGGCGAGATCCTGCGCACGGCGTTCTGGCCGAAGGAACCGGTCGACTTCGCTGGCAAGCGCGTCGGCGTCGTCGGCACCGGTTCGTCGGCGATCCAGGCGATCCCGATCATCGCCGAGCAGGCCCGGCACCTGACGGTGTTCCAGCGCACGCCGAACTTCAGCATCCCGGCCGGCAACGGTCCGTTGACCGAGGAGCAGGACCGCCTGCAGAAACAGGCTTATGCCGACCTGCGCCGCCGCGAGTGGGATTCCGATGTCGGCATCTGCGCGAAGCTTGCGCCGGACACGCGCAAGGCGCTCGATTGCACGCCCGAGGAGCGCGAGGCCGAGTACGAGAAGCGCTGGGCGGCCGGCGGCCTGTACTTCTACTGCAGCTTCGTTGACCTGCTGGTCAACAAGGACGCCAACCGGACCATCACCGAGTTCGCCCAGCGCAAGATCCGCGCAAAGGTGAAGGACCCGAAGGTGGCCGAGCTGCTGGTGCCGAAGGATTATCCGTTTGGCGCCAAGCGCATCTGCGCCGACACCGGCTACTACGAGACCTTCAATCGCGACAACGTGACCCTGGTCGACGTGAAATCGACGCCGATCCGCGAGATCGTGCCGGAGGGGCTCAAGGTCGGCGATGAAGTCCACGAGCTCGACGTGATCATCTTCGCCACCGGCTTCGACGCGATGACCGGCACGCTGCTGAACATCGACATCGTCGGCCGCGGCGGCAAGCGCTTCAAGGACCACTGGGGCGATGGTCCGCGCAGCCTCTACGGCATCATGCCGTCCGGTTTCCCGAACCTGTACATCACCACCGGGCCCGGCAGCCCGTCCGTGCTTTACAACATGGTGCTCGGCAACGAGTACCACGTGGACTGGATCATGGGCTGCATCCGCCATCTGGAGCAGCGCGGCAGCACGACCATCGAAGCCAAGCCCGAGCCCGAAATGCAGTGGCGCGAGACGGTCAACGCGATCGGCAAGATGACGCTGTTCGGCGAGGCCAGCTCCTGGTACATGGGCGACAACGTGCCGGGCAAGCCGCGCGTGATCCTGCCGTACCTCGGCGGCTTCCGGTCGTACAAGAAGATCTGCGACGACGAAGCGGCCAGCGGCTATCCGAACTGCGTGGTCGCCTGAGCTGGCGCGGCCACGGGGCGGGCCGGGTCCGCCCCGTGGCAGCGGGCGTTGTCGGCGACGGCGTCAGCCGGGCCGGACCAGGTCGACCAGCTGCTCGGCGGCGCCATCGCAGGCGGCCGACTGGGTACGGGCAATCAGCGGGATCGGCACGATGAACGCCGGCATGTAGGACGTGCCGATGGCGCGCGTCGAGACCTTGCCGACGCTGGACCGTTGGTTCAGATCCCAGACTTCCGCGCGGTAGGCCGATTCCTTGTCCCACATGCCGAAACCGAAGCAGCCGGCGAAGCCGGGGCCGACAGCGCAGGACAGGCCGCCGCTGGAATCGGTGGTCTCGCTCTGGCCGTCGATCCAGATCATGTAGCGGACGCCGGCTGCCCGAATCTTCGCCTCGACGCCGGGCTGGTCGAGCAGTTTCGGCAGCGCATCGGCATTCAGCGGCGCGGTGCGCGGTTCCAGCCATGGATACAGCGCATCGACCAGCGCCTGTTCATCCATCACCGGCAGCCCTTCGCGCTTCAGCGCGCTGGCCAGGCAGCCGTTGAAGTCCGCCTCGGTTTCGCGGTCGCCATGCTGGCCGCGCGACAGGATCACCACCTGTTCGCCCTTGGCGATCTTCGCGACACGGGTTGGCGCCTGCCGGTACTGCTCCACCTTGGCGGTGACGCATCCGCCCAGCAGCAGCGCCGCCAACAGCAGGCCGAAGCGGTGATCACGGTGCACGATTGCCTCCTGCCGCCGGTGGCGGATTGCTTGAACTGGCTGGCGCAACACCCGGACCGCGCAGCAGGCTGGCGATCCGGGCCGGATCGCGCAACTCCAGCGCCAGGCCAGCAGCGCCGTCGCGCATCGCCTTGTTCAGGGCCTCGCCCATGCCTTCCTCGGCCGAGGCCAGACTCTTGTCACGGCGCTTGCCGTAGGCGGCGATCGGCCAGTCCGCGAGCTTGCGGCCGCTGCGATCGAACACGGCCACCGTGTACTTGATCCAGGCTTCGTAGAACTCGGTGCGCGACTGGGCCGGCGTCGAGAACTGCACGCTGTCGATCGACGGCCGGAATACCAGGTCGGCCGCTTCGCCGCCGCTGCTGACGCGGGCAAACGCGGCCGCCAGCAGATTCTTCATCCAGTCCACCGAGGCCGGGCCGATCGACAGCGTCCAGGCCTTGCCGGGTGGCGGCAGCTTTTCCTGATGCACGTAACGGCTGAACGCGGTGTCGGCGTCCAGGGCCGCGCTGTAGGCCATCGGCTGCATCACCGGTTTCGGGAAGCGTGACGGCGTTTCCACCCGGTTCGGTCCGCAGCCGGCCAGCAGCAGCGCCGCCAGGCCGGTCAGCAACTGGGTCAGGATCGGTTTCATTGCGAGTTCTGCAGGCCAACGAAGGTGCCGCCGTTTTCTTCGGCGAGGATACGCATCAGGGTGGCAAACCGGACGCCGCCGGCCGTTGCGCCGTTGTTGCCGTACTGGGTCGGGAAGCCGATGCCATGAATGCGCACCAGCGGCCGGCCTTTCGCATCACGCGGGTTGATACGCCGCACGGTGCGCACCACCTCGTCGATCGAGGTGCCGGTGAAATCGTCGCCAAACACGTAGATGCTGATCTTCTTGTCCGGCGCAGCGAAGGTGCGGATGGCCGCCTCGATCCCTTCCACCGGGCTGGAGTTGGAGAAGGGCTGCCAGCCGCGCAGCCGCTCGAGCACGGTCTTGCGCAGCCCCGGCGTGTCCGGAATCCACTGGCGCGCATAGGTCGAATACATGTACTCGCCCTCGTCGCTCATCACCTGCATGCCCTTGACCTTCGGGTAGGCGTTCAGTGCTTCGTTCATCTTCTGCACTACGGTTCGCCAGGCGAACTGCTGCATCGAGCCAGAGGTGTCGATGACGAAGATCACGTACTCGCTGTCGACCGGAATGCCGGCCACGGCATCGCTGCTGACGCGGCGTGGCTGGGCCGCCTGCAGGCGGCGCATCTCCTCGGTCAGGGTCTGCCGGGCGGTCGCCAGCCGTTCCTCGAGCGTGACCGCCACCGCCTTGTCCTCGCGGACCTCGGTGGTCTTGTCGAGCATCGTGTCGGCGGTCAGCTTCAGGCTCGCCAATTCGCGGCCGGCGGCGGCCTTGCCTTCTCGGGCGGCGGCCAGCTGGGCTTCGAGCGCATCGAGCTCGGCGGCGGTCTCGTCGGCGATCCGGTCCAGCTGTTCTTGCTTCGCAGCCAGCGTGATCGGCGTCTGTTCGGCGATCACCGGCTCGGCTGACTTGGTCAGCACCAGCAGGATGATCACCGCGCCGAAGCCACAGCAGATGCAGTCGAGGAATGACATCCCCGAAACCTCGACCTCGCGGCGCCGGCTCATGGCCAGTCCTTCGATGGCGCCAGATACGCACCATCGGTGGCGCGTGCCAGCTGCCAGTAGGCACCGGCGGCCTGCGGATCGCCTTCGATCGGCAGCAGGATGACGTTGACCGCCGGCCCTTTCGGGACCCGGCGCACGGCGTCGTTGAAATGCTCCAATCGCTTGCGGGCGCTGACGGCGCCGGTCTTCGGCGTTGCACCCTGGGTCGGCAGGCCATCGGTCAGCAGGAAGATCTGATCGGGCGGGGCACCGAGCGCCGCCACTGCGCCGAAGGCCGCATGCAGGCTGGTACCGCCGGACGGCGCGATCGCCCGCAGCGCGCGTGCCGCGCCATCGAGCTTGTCCTTGCCCACCGATTGCCAGCCGGTCCCGGCCAAGGTCTTCGCGGTCTCGTTGAAGGCGATCAGCTGGAACTGGCCGCTGCTCGGCAGCTGCGAGGTCAGCCAGTCCACCGCTGCCAGCGCGCGCTTCCATTTCGGCGCATTGCGCTGACTCGCCTCATCGAGATTGCGGGTCCGGATCACGTCGAGAATCGTGTAGCCGAGCATGCTCGCCGAGGTGTCGACGAGGATCGCGATCCGGTTGCCATGCACCGAAAGGCCGCTCAGGTACTGCCGGGTGCCGTCACCGGCGATCTCGCGCGCGGCATTGCCGGCGGCGGGCGGCGGCGTTTCGGCTGCCTGGGCACGCAGCGCCTGGACCTTGGCATCGAGCGCGATCAGTTCCGCCTGCAGCTGCTCCAGGCGCGTGCGGCTGGCGGTCTGCTTGCCTTCGAGATCAGGCAGCGCTGCGGTCGCCGCCTGGATCTGCTCGCGCAGCCGCTCGGCCTCGCGGCTGGCGGTCCTGGTCGCATTGATCACGGATTCGAGCGCGGCCTTCAGCTGCAACAGCTTCTGGCGGCCATCGAGCACTTCGGTTTCACGGGCGTCGATCCGGGCAAGCAGTTCCTCGTTGCCGCGCTGCGCGGTCTGTCGGCTTGCGTGGTTGACGATCATGAACATCAGGATCACCGCACCGAAACCGCAGCAGATGCAGTCGAGGAACGACAGGCCCTGCTCGGCCGGCATGCGCCGCTTGCGACTCACGCAGCGCGGTTCCGTACGTGGATGACCCGGATCGCCGCGGCAGTGGTCTCGATCTGCTGGCCGGCCGCCAGCGACAAGGGGCCGGCAAACGTACGGCCATCGACCCGCAGCGCGCCGCCGAGCAGCCGGTAACGGCCGTTTTCAATTGCCAGGCGCAGCCCCAGCAGCGGGAATTCGCCGTGACCCTCGGGCGGTGGCAGCGGGTGGGCCTCGGCGTCGACCAGCAGATGGGTCGGCGGCGAGACGGTTGGCGGCTCTGCGACGACGGCCGTGCGGGTGGCGTCGGCTGGCGGCGTGCAGGCGGGCAGCCGGGTCACGAACGGCAGCGCTTCGCCATCGGCACGGATGCGCTCGGCGTGCAGCAGCGCGCCGCGGCTGGCGGCCAGCGCATCGAGCGGCTGCGGCCGCAGGCCGCAGGCCCCGTGGATGGCCTCGACCAGCCCGGGCACGGCAGCGGCGCGGGCGCTGAGCAGCACCGTGGTCCGCGCGGGGTCGGTGACGGCCGCAGCCACACCGGGTGCGAGTCGCTGGACGATCGCCGCCAGTGCGCCGTTCAGCGCATCGGCAGGCAGGCTGGCGCGGTGGCTGCGCAGCCCGGCCGGCAGCTCAAGGGTTACCGCGGCGCCGCGACCGAACTGCGCCAGCCAGCTTGGCAGGCGGTCGTAGAGCGTCTGCTCGGTGGCGGCGCTGTGCAGCGGATCGAAGCGGGTCTGGCGCACGAAGGCTTCGGCGATCACCCCGGCGCAGGCGTCCCAGACCGCCAGCAGGCCGGGCTTGGCCAGGTCCTCGCCACCGCTGCGGCTGATGTCGCCATCGGCCCGCAGCCGGGTCAGCCACCAGCGGTGCAGCTGGACATCCAGATGCAACACCACCGGTTGCGCATCGACCGTGCTGGCGGCGGCGACGGCGGCATCGACGAGGCCGACCGCATCGAGCTTCGCAGCGCGTGCCAGCGCCAGCAGCAGGCTCAGCTGGGCGGAATCGAAGCTGGCCGGCACCGCCAGCAGCAGCGGACCAGCGCCGGCCTGCGCCTGGATGGCCGACAGCTGTGCCCAGGCCAGGTCGGCGTGGTTGCGGGCCTCGCCAAAGGCGCTGTCGAGCGGCGCCTGATCGAGCTGATACCAGTAGCGGTACTGGCTTCTGCGCGGCTGGGCGCGGAACTGCTGCCGTGCGGCTTCGCCGAGCACCAGCCGGCGGCCGTCGAGAAACGCGAAACCGGGGCTGCCGTGATGGACGCGCTCGGCGTCGGCCAGGGTCAGCGCGGTGTCGTTGAATTCGAGCACGCGCATGGTCACGGCACCTGCAGATGCTGGATCAGCTTGCGCTCGCAGTAGGCTCGGGTGTCGAGCGTCAGTCGTTCCTGGATCAGCTGCAGCTGGTAGAGCATGAACATCAGCACGATCGACAGCAGCAGCGCGATCAGCGTCGAGTTGAAAGCGACGCCGAGCGCTTCGGTGACGCCGGCGATATCGCCCTCGACCGCCTTGTGCGCCTGCGCCAGCGCGTCGCCGATGCCGCGCACGGTGCCGATGAAGCCGATCGACGGGATCGCCC
>CAYPJK010000111.1:0-7767 GCA_964411025.1 uncultured Nevskia sp. | reverse complement strand
GATCGCGACGATGTGGCGCGGCTCGATGACCTTCGAGACGCCGATGCTGTTCGCGGTCGGCTTCATCTTCGTGTTCACGATGGGCGGCTTCACCGGCCTGATCCTCGCGATCGCGCCGGTCGACATCCAGCTCCAGGACACCTACTACGTCGTGGCCCACTTCCACTACGTGCTGGTGGCCGGCTCGCTGTACGCGATGTTCAGCGGCTACTACTACTGGGCGCCCAAGTGGACCGGCGTGATGTACTCCGAGGCGCGCGGCAAGATTCACTTCTGGGGCTCGCTGGTCTTCTTCAACGTGACCTTCTTCCCGATGCACTTCCTGGGTCTGGCCGGCATGCCACGCCGCTACGCCGACTACCCGATGCAGTTCGCCGACTTCAACATGCTGGCCTCGGTGGGCGCTTTCGGTTTCGGGCTGATGCAGGTCTACTTCGTGTTCTTCGTCGTGCTGCCCGGCATGCTGGGCAAGGGCGAGAAGGCTGCGCAGAAGCCGTGGGACGGCGCGGAAGGGCTCGAGTGGGAAGTGCCGTCGCCGGCACCCTTCCACACCTTCGAGAACCCGCCCAAGCTCAACGCGGCGGCCACCAAGATCGTCGGCTGACGACCGCACGCCAGGACCGATCGAGTCAGCGATGGCCCTCACCCCCGAGCAGCGCAAGAGCAACCTGCGCCTGGGCCTGATCCTGGCCTCGGTGGCGGGCGCCTTCGCGCTCGGCTTCGCGGTGAAGATCGTGCTGCTGGGCGGCTGAGGGCGCAGGGCATGAGCATTCCCCGCAAGCACGAAGCTCGCACCGGCGCCGGCCTGCTGGGCGCCGACAACCGCCGGCTGTTCGTCAAGCTGACAGTGGTCGCGGCGATGATGTTCGCCTTCGGCTATGCGCTGATCCCGATCTACCGCCACATCTGCGAGGCGCTCGGCATCAACGTGCTGTCGCGCTCCGAGCAGGTGGTCAACGGGCTCGGCGGGCGCATGCCGGCCAACACGCAGGTGGATCGCAGCCGCAGCATCACCGTCGAGTTCGACGCGAACGCGCGCGGGCCCTGGGACTTCAAGCCGGCGGTGCGCTCGCTCGAGGTCCACCCCGGCGAGCTGACGACGGTGATGTACGAGTTCCGCAACGTGCAGAACCGGGCGATGGCCGCGCAGGCGATCCCCAGCTACGCCCCGCAGCAGGCGTCGCCGCACTTCAACAAGCTGGAGTGCTTCTGCTTCAACGAGTACCAGCTGCAGCCGGGCGAGGCCAAGCAGTGGCCGGTGGTGTTCTACATCGACCCCAAGCTGCCGCGCGACGTCAGGACGATCACGCTCAGCTACACCTTCTTCGAGGTCGGGGGCAAGACGCCGGCCGCGCCGCTGGCCAGCGTGACCACGGGGAGGGCGGGCTCGTGAGTGGCGCCGACTTCAGGGCCGCGGTGCAGCGCAAGGGTTCGTTCGGGCAGACGATGAAGGCGGTCGCATGGTCCTTCTTCGGCGTGCGCCGCAGCAGTGACTACGAGCACGACGTGAGCCGCATCAACCCTCTGCACGTGGTCGTCGCCGGCCTGCTGGGCGTGCTGGTGTTCATCGGCGTGCTGCTGGCGCTGGTGCGCTGGGTGATCGGCAGCGGGGTGGCCGCCTAGGCCGCACGGGTATCGAGGGGCGGCGGCGCTTTCGGCCGACGCGGAGCAGGACAGCAAGGACAGCGGAGATCTCAGGAGCAAACATGTCGGCAGCAACCCCGCACGGGCACCAGCCCTACTACTTCGTGCCCGCGCCGTCGCGGCACCCGGTGATGGCCTCGATCGGCCTCTTCTTCGTGATCCTCGGCGCCGGCCAGTGGATCAACGGACACGGCTGGGGCGCGTACTCGCTGCTGTTCGGCTTCCTGTGGTTCGTCTTCGTGCTGCAGGCCTGGTTCCGCGACGCGATCCACGAGAGCGAAAGCGGCCTCTACGGCAGCCGCATCGACGTGTCCTTCCGCTGGAGCATGAGCTGGTTCATCTTCTCGGAGGTGATGTTCTTCGGCGCCTTCTTCGGCGCCTTGTACTGGCTGCGACTGCACTCGGTGCCCAACCTCGGCGACCTGGAGCACGCGCTGCTGTGGCCCGACTTCAAGGCGCAGTGGCCCAGCGCCGGCGCCGGCATCACGGCCTCGCCGGCCGGCATCGTCGAGCCGTTCACGACCATGGGCCCGTTCTGGCTGCCGACGATCAACACCGCGCTGCTGCTGACCTCGGGCGTCACGCTGACGATCGCCCACCATGCGTTGCGCGAGAACCATCGCGCCAAGACCATCGCCTGGATGTGGATCACGGTGCTGCTGGGCGCGACCTTCGTCGGCGTGCAGGCCTACGAGTACGCGCATGCCTACGGCGACCTGAACCTCAAGCTGAGCAGCGGCGTCTACGGCTCGACCTTCTTCATGCTGACCGGCTTCCACGGCTTCCACGTGCTGGTCGGCATGCTGATGCTGCTGTTCATCACCATCCGTCTGATGAAGGGCCACTTCACGCCCGAGCGCCACTTCGGTTTCGAGGGCGCCGCGTGGTACTGGCACTTCGTGGACGTGGTGTGGCTCGGCCTGTACCTGATGGTCTACTGGACCTGAGCGCGCCGGCTGCGCCCTGCGGAAAGAGCGCCTTCGGCGCTCTTTCTATTTGGGCTGCAGCGGCAGCCCGGTCGGTGCGATCCAGCCCAGCTTGTAGGCCACGAGGATGAACGTGAACAAGGCCACCGACAGCCCGATCCGCCAGGCCAGAGCGCGCAGCATGCGGTTGGTCTTGGGCGTGCCGTCGCGGCCGTCCTGCAGCATCGCCCGCCCGGCGCTCGCGAGGGCGACCAGGATGCCAATGAAGGCCAAGCCCATGATCCACTTCATGCCCGCACTGTATGGCATCGTCGGCGGGGCGGCGGCGTGAAGGCACGCTGGCGCCGGCTCATCGTGCTGGTCGCGGCCCTGGCCGGCGTGGCGCTGACGGCGCGCCTGGGCGTGTGGCAGCTCGACCGCGCGGCCCAGAAGCTGGCCCTGCAGGCGACCATCGACACGCGCGGTGCACTGCCGCCGCTGCCGGCCGGCGCGCTGGCCCGTGACGCAACCGGCGCCGCGCTGCAGCACCAGCGGCGCATCGTGCTGCAGGGACGCTGGCGGCCCGAGTTCAGCGTCTTTCTCGACAACCGGCAGATGGACGGGCGCCCCGGCTTCTACCTGCTGACGCCGCTGGAGCTCGGTCCTGGCGATGCGGTCCTGGTGCAGCGCGGCTGGGCCCCGCGCGATGTGCGCGATCGCGCGCGCGTGCCGGCCGTGCCCACGCCGGCCGGCGAGGTGCGCGTCGTCGGCCGGATCGCCCCACCGCCCGCCGCGCTTTACGCCTTCGACGGGCCGGACACGGGCACGCTCCGGCAGAATGTCGACCTCGGTGCCTATGCACGCGAGACGGGGCTGGCGCTGCGGCCGTTGTCGGTCCTGCTGATCGACGATGGCGACGATGCCGGCACTGGCACCGCCGCAGCCGGCGGGTCCGGCAAAGACGGCCTGCAGCGTCGCTGGCCCGCGCCGGCCGTCGACGTGCACAAGCATTACGGCTATGCCTTCCAGTGGTTCGCGCTGGCCATCCTGCTGATCGGTCTGTATGTCTGGTTCCAAGTCTTCCAACCCTGGCTACGGCAGCGACGCGCGCGCGCTTGAGGCCGCGGGCGAGCAGCCGCTGAGCTTCGCGGTGCACAGCCTGCCGGCGCCGACGCTGGCCGACGGGCAGGTGAAGCGCGGGCGGCTGAAGATGTTGCTGGTGCTGCTGGTCTGCGCCGCGCCGGTGGTGGCGTCCTACTTCACCTACTACGTGGTTCGGCCGCAGGGCCGCACCAACCACGGTGAGCTGGTCCAGCCGCAGCGAGCCTTGCCCGATGCCGCTGCGCTGCCGCTCGCCGACCTGGCGGGTCGGGCCGTCGCGCCCGCGAGCCTGCAGGGCCAGTGGCTGCTGGTCGCCGTCGGCGGCGGCGCCTGCGACGCGCTGTGCGAGCGCCAGCTCTACCTGCAGCGCCAGCTGCGCGAGGCGCTGGGGCGCGAGAAGGACCGCGTCGACCGCGTCTGGCTGGTCGACGACGCGGTGCCGGTGCGGCCCGAACTCGCCGCCGCGCTGCAGGGCGCGACCGTCCTGCGCGTGCCGCGCCAGGCGCTCGAGCGCTGGCTCGCGGCTGCACCGGGCCAGACGCTGGCCGCGCACCTGCACGTCGTCGACCCGCTGGGCAACTACATGATGCGCTTTCCGGCTCCGAGCGAGCCGGCGCGCATCAAGCGCGATCTCGACAAGCTGCTGCGCGCATCGGCCAGCTGGGACCTGCCCGGACGCTGAGCCCCGACCGTGGACGGCAGTGGCATCAACCTCGCGCCCCTGGCCCAGCTCGCGCTGCTGGGCCTGGTGATCGCGCTCGGCCCGCTGGCCTGGGTGTGGGCGCGCACGCGCGGTGGTGCTGTCTCGCAGCGCCTGCGCGTGCTGACCCTGCTGACGCTGTTCCTGACCTTCGACCTGGTGCTGTTCGGCGCCTTCACGCGCCTGACCGACTCCGGTCTCGGCTGTCCCGACTGGCCCGGCTGCTACGGCAGCGCCAGCCCGCTGGGCGCGCGCGCCGAGATCCACGCCGCGCAGACCGCCCAGCCGACCGGGCCCGTGACCCATGGCAAGGCCTGGGTCGAGATGGTCCATCGCTACCTGGCCACCGGCGTCGGCGTGCTGATCATCGCGATGACGGTGCTGAGCTGGCAGGCGTGGCGGCGCGATCGTTCGGCTGCGTCGCCCGGGTGGGCGACGGCGACGCTGGTCTGGGTCTGCCTGCAGGGCGCGTTCGGGGCCTGGACCGTGACGCTCAAGCTCTATCCGGCGATCGTCACCGCGCACCTGCTGGGCGGGCTGGGCCTGCTCGCGCTGCTGGCGGTGCAGGCCTGGGGCGGGCGCGACGACCGAGTGCCCGTCGGCGCTGGCCTGCGGCGCGGCATCGTGGCGGTCGCGGCACTGGCGCTGCTGCAGATCGCGCTCGGCGCCTGGGTCAGCACGAACTACGCGGTGCTGGCCTGCACCGACTTCCCGACCTGCCAGGGCCGCTGGTGGCCGGCGATGGACTTCGAGCACGGCTTCGCGATCCTGCGACCGCTGGGCACGGGCAAGGGCGGCGAGGGCTGGCTGCCCTTCGAGGCCTTGACGGCGATCCACGTGTCGCACCGGCTGGTCGCGTTGCTGCTGCTGACGGCGCTGGCGCTGCTGGCGTGGCGCCTGGCCCTGCGTCCGCCGCTGCGGCGCTTCGCGGCCGGGTTGGTCTTCATCGGGCTGTGGCAGCTCGCCACCGGCGTCAGCAACGTCGTGCTGGGCTGGCCGCTGTTGGCGGCGGTCAGCCACACCGGCGGGGCGGCCGCTCTGGTGCTGGTGATCACCGCGCTGATCCTGCGCACGCGGTCGGCGGCGGCCGTTCGGGTCGCGGCTGCGTCCCCGATGGCGCGCGGCGTCGCGGCGCGGGGCGCTCCCTAGAATCCGGCGGCCCATGGCACAGACCCTCGCCCCCTCGACGACCCCGGCTCAGGGCTGGCTGGCCCGCTGGCGCCAGTTCAGCGCGCTGACCAAGCCGCGCGTGGTCCAGCTGATCGTCTTCTGCGCGGCGATCGGCATGCTGCTGGCCGTGCCGGGCTGGCCGTCGCTGCCGGCCTGGGGCGTGGCGCTCGCGGCCACCGTCGGCATCTGGCTGGTGGCCAGCGCCGCAGCGGCCTTCAACTGCCTGGTCGAGCAGCACATCGACGCCCGCATGAAGCGAACCGCCTGGCGGCCGACCGCGAAGGGCGAGCTGACCAACACGCAGACGCTGAGTTTCGCGATCGCGCTGTGCGTGGCCGGCATGGCGGTGCTGGGGGTCTGGGTCAACACGCTGACGATGTGGCTGACCTTCGGGACCTTCGTCGGCTATGCGATCGTCTACACGGTGCTCCTCAAGCCGGCGACGCCGCAGAACATCGTGATCGGCGGCGCCTCGGGGGCCATGCCGCCGGTGCTGGGCTGGGCCGCGATGCGCGGCGATCTGGGCGCCGAGCCCTGGATCCTGTGCCTGATCATCTTCCTGTGGACGCCGCCGCACTTCTGGGCACTGGCGCTGTACCGCGCCGAGGACTACGCGCGCGCCGGCCTGCCGATGCTGCCGGTGACCCATGGCAACGAGTTCACACGGCTGCAAATCCTGCTGTACACCTTCGTGCTATTCGCGGCGACGCTGCTGCCCTTCGTCTACGGCATGAGCGGCTGGCTCTACTTGGCCGCCGCGGTGGCGCTCGGCCTGGGCTTCTGCGGCTACGCGTTCAAGCTGTGGCGCGCCTACAGCGAGGCGCTGGCGCGGCGCACCTTCCGCTTCTCGATCTGGCACCTGTCGTTGCTGTTCGCGGCCCTGCTGCTCGATCACTACCTGGACCCGCTGCTGCGCGGCTGAGACCCATGATCCGACGTCGCCTCCTTCTCTGCGGTGGAGCCCTTGCGCTGGCCGTGCTCGGTGCCTGCGACAACCAGCCGTCCGGTCCGGCCGCGCCGGTGGCCGGCTTCAAGGGCATCGACATCACCGGGGCCGAGTACGCGCGCGACTTCTCGCTGCCGGACGCCGAGGGTCGGCTGCGCAGCCTGGCCGACTTCAAGGGGCGCGCGGTCGTGGTGTTCTTCGGCTACACCCAGTGCCCCGATGTCTGCCCGACCACGATGGCCGAGCTGGCGCAGGTCAAGAAGCTGCTCGGCGCCGACGGCGAACGCCTGCAGGCGGTCTTCGTCACCATCGATCCCGAACGCGACACGCCCGAGCTGCTGAAGGCCTACATGGCCAGCTTCGACCCGGGCTTCGTCGCGCTGCGCGGCGATCTCGCGCAGACGACCGCTTTGGCCAAGAGCTACAAGGCCTTCTTCCAGAAGGTGCCGGGCAAGGAGCCGGGCAGCTACTCGATGGACCACACGGCCGGCGCCTGGGTCTACGACCCGCAGGGTCGCATCCGGCTGTTCGTGCGCTACGGCCAGCCGGTCGAGGCCTGGGCATCGGACCTGCGGCAGTTGCTGGGCTGAAACGGAGGCCAGAACACCGAAAGCGGCCCGAGGCCGCTTCGATGAAGGCCGGGTCCGCGGGTGCCTTGCTGCGCAAAGGCCGCAGCGATCAGGCGTTCCAGTCGCTCAGAGCCTTCTTCATCTTCTTCATCGCCGCGACCTCGATCTGGCGGATGCGCTCGGCGCTCACGCCGTACTCGGCGGCCAGCTCGTGCAGCGTCATGCCGCCCGAGCCGTTGTCCCGGACCTTGAGCCAGCGCTCCTCGACGATCCGACGGCTGCGCTCGTCGAGCACCTCGAGGGCGTGCAGGATGCCGTCGCCCGCCAGGGCGTCGCGGTGCTGGGCATCGAGCACGCGCGTGGGTTCGGTGCTCTCGTCGGCCAGATAGGCGATCGGCGCGTAGCTCTCCTCGCCGTCGTCGGACTGCGGCTCGAGCGCCACATCGCCGCCCGACAGGCGGGTCTCCATCTCGATCACCTCCTCGCGCTTGACCTTGAGGTCGCGCGCGACGATGTCGATCTCGGCGTCGGTCAAGGTGCTGCGGTGCAGGTCCGTGTCGGCCGCCTCGCCCTTGAAGCCCTGCTTCATCGAGCGCAGGTTGAAGAACAGCTTGCGCTGGGCCTTGGTCGTGGCCAGCTTCACCATGCGCCAGTTCTTCAGCACGTACTCGTGGATCTCGGCCTTGATCCAGTGCAGCGCGTAGCTGACCAGGCGCACGCCCTGGTCGGGGT
>CAYPJK010000110.1:0-7828 GCA_964411025.1 uncultured Nevskia sp. | reverse complement strand
TCCCGGACGAGAGCGACACTCCGGGCAACGTGGCGAATGCCAGGGCCGCGATCAGTCCGGATCGTGCGTCGAACAGCCGGCTGCCCAACAAGTATATGATCGCCGCGGTAGCCGTATGCAGAAGCGGCGCCGGAAGCCTCGTCGGATGCGCCGGCCCCACCGGCACCGCCGCCGTCGCCCTGGCGCGGCGATGTCGCGATCGGCGTGGTCAACACGTCCGGCAACACCCGCACCCGTTCGGTCAACACGCGCGGAGCCATCGAGTATCGCCACAGCCGCTGGCGCAACCGGTTCAGCGCGCTGGCGTTCAGCGGCACGCGTGAAGGGCTGACCACCGACGAGCGCTACTCGGCCGCCAACAAGACCGACCTGCAGTTCAACGAGCGCAACTACGCGTACACCAACCTGGCCTACGACAACGACCGCTTCGCCGGCATCGCCGAACGCTACGCCGCCACGGTCGGCTATGGCCGTCACCTGCTGACCGGGCCGACGCACACGCTGGACATCGAAACCGGCGTCGGTGCCAATCGCACGCGGGATCAGGAGGATGTCTACGAGACGGCCGCGATTGCCACCTTCGGCGGCAAGTACATCTGGGCGATTTCGCCGAACGCCGAGTTCAGCCAGACGCTGCGCACCGAAGCGGGCCAGACCAATGTCTACGTGAATCCGATCACGGCGCTGAAGCTGACCATCGTCGGCAACCTGTTCGCGACCTTCAACCACGAAATCCGCTACAACTCCCAGGTGCCGGCCGAGACCCGGCACATCGACCAGATTTCCACCCTCAACCTCGGCTATTCGTTCGGAACGCCATGAGCGACGCAGACCCCCGGCCGCTGCCGGACCCGTACTTCAAGCACCACGTGTTCTTCTGCTGCAACCAGCGCACCGATGGCCGCGCGTCCTGCGAGGATCACGGTGCCAGTGCACTGCGCGACTACTGCAAGCAGAAGGTCAAGAAGGCGGCGATCACCGGCATCGGCCGCGCGCGCGTCAACCAGGCCGGCTGCCTCGACCGCTGCGAGCAGGGGCCGGTGATGGTGGTCTACCCGGAAGGGGTCTGGTACCGCTACGGCAGCGAGGCGGATGTCGACGAGATCGTCGCCGAGCACCTGCTCAAGGGTCAGCCGGTGTCTCGGCTGCGGATTTGATCGCGGCGGCCTGCGCTTCGGTACTGGGCGCAACCGTGGTTCCGCCGGTCATCCACAGCAGCACGTCGTAATAGCTGCGCACGTTGGTGACGAAGTGCACGGCTTCGCCGCCGCGCGCGTAGCCGTGCTTGGTCTGCGAGTACCACTGTTCCTGTGACAGCCGGCGCAGGCTGTCTTGCACGTCCTGCCAGAGATTCGGGTTCTTGCCGAGCTTCTGGGCCAGCTTGCGGGCGTCATGCAGATGCCCGAGCCCCTGGTTGTAGGCGGCCAGCGCCATCCAGGTGCGGTCCGGCTCGGCTATCGACGCCGGCATCTTGCGCAGCAGCTGCTGAAGATAGCGGGCGCCGCCCTCGATGCTTTGCGCGGCGTCCTCGCGGTCCTTGACGTCCATGTGCTGGGCGGTGTCGGTGGTCAGCATCATGATGCCGCGCACGCCGGTGTAGCTGACCGCATCCGGGTCCCACTTCGATTCCTGATAGCCGACCGCCGCCAGCGTGCGCCAGTCGATGCCATAGCGCTCGGCAGCGTCCTCGAAGTAGCGCTGGTACTTCGGCAGCAGCGCCTTGACGTCGCTGACGAAGCGCACCACGCCCAGGTACTCGTCGTTCTCGACGACGCCGAAATGGCGATCGCGCAGGCGCGCCAGTTCTTCTTTCGGATACGTGGTCAGGTAGTTCTGGACCTCGTCGTACAGGCTGTTGTCGCGACCGACCGGCAGCGCCCACGCGATGTCCTCGTTGCCGGACAGATCGAACGCCACGCGCAGCTTCGGCGCGTGGCGACGGTTCAGCGCCACCAGGTCGGAGTTCGCGATCGTGTAGGTCAGCTCGCCGTCCGCCACCCGCGCCAGCAGGTCGTTGCCGCCGGCGTCCGGCACTTCCAGCCATTGCAGGGTCGGGTAGCGGCTGGCGCGCAGCTGCACCAGCCGCTCGGCCATCGAACTGCCGAGCGGCACCGCCAGTTTGCCGTCGAGATCGCCGGGATCGCGCGGTTTCGGCTGGTCGGCGCGATAGACCAGCTGCTGTCGCACGGTCTGCACCGGCTTGGTGAAGCGGACCATCTCGCTGCGGGCTACCGTCACATTGATGCCGGCCGCGCCGATGTCGACCTTGCCGCCGGCCACGTAGTCGAGCACTTGCGCGCCGTTGGCGAGGTAGACCAGTTCCAGCTTCACGCCCAGCTTCTCGGCGAAGGTACGCAGCAGGTCGCACTCGTAGCCGGTCGGGCCCGAGGGGCCATCGAAGCAGGTGGTCGGGCTGTTGGTGGTCGCCACCCGCAGCACGCCGTTGCCGCGCACCTTCTCGAGCCTGCCGGGATGCGGCGAGCAGGTGGCGAGCACGACCAGCGCGATGGCTACCACCAGCACGCTGCGCACCGCCCACACCTGGCCCCGCACGGCCGTCATCGTGAAGCTGCATCCGTCGTCATGTCGGTCTCGCGTGCCGGCAGCCGCTCGAACCCTCTCGGGTCCGGCCGCTGCATTGTTCTGGTGGCCATCCTGCAGGTCTCGCGTCGGCTGCTCGTGCGGCTTGCGGCTGATAGTGCCGTCGCCGCAAAAAAGTCCTGCGCAGCCAAAAGCGGGTTGATAGAATAGACGGGCTGCGGCAACAAAGCCCGCGTCCGGAATCGACCCTCCGGCGCACCGGCGCCCCGGCAACGCGGAGAGGTGGCGGAGTGGTCGAACGTACCTGATTCGAAATCAGGCGTACCGCAAGGTACCGTGGGTTCGAATCCCACCCTCTCCGCCATTTTTTTTTACGTGTGAAAGCCCCTGCCAGCAGGGGCTTTTTCGTTTCCGACGCGGCGCGGGTGGGGCGTGGTCCGCTTTCCGCAATACAGCGAGCGTCAAGGTCGGGGTGCCGGCGCCGATGGGGTGCTGCACGAGTGGACGCGGCTGGTCGGCGTCGCGCGGAATTTCTACCGGTCCAATGTCGCGCAGCGGCAGGACGGTTGCTGACCTCGGTGTGCATGCGTTCGCCGAGCCGGCCGGTGAAATTCGGTTGGAACGCCGTGAGCTTTCCGTGAGGAATGTGCGAGTCGGAACGGAAAGACTCATGGACGGACGGCACTGGGGGCCGGCCGCTCCAACGCTCATGACGGAGAACTGTCATGACTTTCCTGAAAACGCCGGCTTCGCTGTTGGTCTCGCCGCTGCTGATGGCCGCCGCACTGATGTCCGGGGCCGGCCACGCCGCTGGCCCCAAGAATGGACTCGTCGCGCACTACTGCTTTAACAAGACCGCCAGCGCTGATTGCAGCGGCGGCGGCAACAACGGAACGCCCAGCGGCTCGGTGCAACTCGTTCCGGGCATCCTCGGGACCGCTGCGAAGTTCGGCGGTTACCAGAACATCGGCTGGATCGAAGTGCCGTCGAGCCCGTCGCTGTCGTTCGGCAACGTGTTCACGATCAGCTACTGGGTTCGCGTTGACGATCCGGCCGGCGAGAACGCGTTCGGCCAGTTCGTGCCGTACGCAACGCAGATCGCGGTCGCCAAGCGTCATGATGCCCAGGGCCTGTTCAGCTACGTATCGCCGGCGCCGCCGTCGAACCCGGCTTACGTTGGCTTCATCGATTACGGAGCGGGCGCGCTTTTCGATACGCAGACGCCGATTGAAACGGGGAAGTGGCTGCACGTGACCGTCACGCACCGGTCAAACCCGAACCGCCTCCGGCTGTACGTGGACGGCAAGCTGGCGCGCACGATCGAGAATGCGGGCTTCAGCTTTGACGTTGCCAACACCTTGCCGCTGTTCCTGGGCGCCCAGGCGCCGCTGTTCGGCCGCAACCTGTTCCGCTACCCGTTGAACGGTGCGCTGGACGAGGTTCGGATCTACAACCGCGAGCTGTCGGCCGTCGAAATCTTCCTGACGGTGCTGTCCGACCGTTACGGCATCGCGGGCTGAGCGGTCGCACCCCGGCGGCCCTGGCGGTCGCCGGGGTGCAGACCTTTGGCGGTCAGTCGAGGCGGGCGTCAGCTGGTCGTGATGCCGAGGTTGCCGAGCCGGTAAACAAGCCGGGAACGGGTGATGCCGAGCGTTCGCGCCGCCGCCGACAGGTTGCCGTCGGCCTTGGCGATCGCCCGCTCGAGCAAGGCCCGCTCCAGCGACCCGGCGACCTTGTCGAGGGAGAAATCGTCTGGCGTGCTGTCCTCCGACAGCAGTGCCTCGATGCGCCGGATGGCGTCTCGAACCGCGCCGGCTTCCCGGTCCGCGCAGTCGGCACCGGCTTTCCGGGCGCTGTCCTGCAGTGCATCGTCGGCGGCCACATGGCCGTCGCGGTCGAGGCCGAAGGTGGCGGTGTCCCAGCGTTCGCCGCTGACGAACAGCTGGCCGACGTCGATGGCGCCGCTGTGCTGGGACAGGATCACGCCGCGCTCGATCATGTTCTCCAGTTCGCGAATGTTGCCGGGCAGTTCGTAGCTCAGCAGCGCATTGATCGCGCGCGGCGTGAAGCCGGTGACATCGCGGCGATGGCGGGCGCTGAACTTGCGCAGGAAGTGATTCATGAGGACCGGGATGTCCTCGCGGCGCTCGCGCAGCGGCGGGACTTTCACCGGGAACACGTTGAGCCGGTAGAACAGGTCCTCGCGGAAGCGGCCGGCGCGGACTTCGGCCTTGAGGTCCAGATTGGTGGCGGCCACCACGCGGACATCGACGTGGCGAACCCGGGTGTCGCCGACGCGTTCGATCTCGCGCTCCTGCAGCGCGCGCAGGAGCTTGCCTTGCGCGGTGAGATTCATGATGCCGATCTCGTCGAGGAACAGCGTGCCGCCATTGGCGCGCTCGAAGCGGCCTTCTCGCGAGGCGGTGGCGCCGGTAAACGCACCTTTCTCGACGCCGAACAGCTCGGATTCGACCAGATTCTCCGGAATTGCGGCGCAATTCACGGCGATGAACGGCTTGTCGGCGCGCGGACTGATCCGGTGCAGCGTGCGCGCGAATACTTCCTTGCCGACGCCGCTTTCGCCGAGGAACAGCACGGTGGCATCGGTGTCGGCCACGCAGCGCAGCATGTGACAGACGGCGTTGAAGCCGGTTGATACACCGACGATTTCGTCGTCGGCGAACATCGCGGCGGTTTCGGGATTCGGCGCGGCGCGCCGGCTGCGGCTGCCAGTGGACAGGCCGCTGGAGAAGCTCTGCGCGCGCAGGTAGCGCACGTCGTCCTCGGCGTCGTCCCATTCCTCGACCGGTTTGCCGACGATCCGGCAGTGATCGCTGCCGGTCGCACGGCATTCGACTTCGCGAAACAGCACCGGACGGCCCATGAACACGCTCGTGTAGCCGGACGCGTAGCCGATCTGCATCCAGCAGACCGGTTCGACACCGATGCCGTACGTGCGGACGTGCACTTCGTCTTCGGAGGAATGGCGCCAGATGAACTCGCCGCGGTACTGGCCGCGGGCGATATCCATCTCCTGGCGGACGAGGTCGACCTTGACCATGCCCTCGAGCGCATGCAACTGCGGGCCGACCGCGAACATGTCGCTGACGGCCGCCTGCGGCCGCAGGCGGCGCGCCAGTTCGGCATCGTGGGCGCCGGAGTTGTAGCCCATGCGGGTCAGCAGCCCGCGCGCACGCTCGATCCCAAGGCTTTCGATCAGTTCCCGGCGCAGCACGCCCATCGCCGACGTATGGATGAGCTGCATCCGCTGGTCGTCGAGCCAGATGCGGCCCTCGGCCGGTGCGAAGTGCAACCGCGCCAGCAGATCGTCGATATCCGGCGTGCTGTCATCGACCTGGTTCTCGCCAGGGGTCCAGCCGCGCGACGGCGCGGATGCAGGGGCATCGGTCGGCATCAAGCTTCTCCTCGCAAATCACACTTCTTCGGCAGGTCCGGCTGCGCCGTCATGCCCGTCGTTATGCCGGCACTGTAGCCGCCGCTGACTCGGCGGTCGCCCTTGTCCGGTGAATCGCCATATCGGCGACGGTGATCTGCCGTCGAGATCGCCCACTTGAACCGCTGGTCGGCTGGCTTGCTGATTTTCAGCGAAACACGCGGCCGCGCCTACCCCGATTTGCGTGATTTCAATGAATGCGCGCGCTGATGCAGGCGCATCAAATTGCCGGACCGTGACTTCGCATCAAGAAAGAATCCGAATGCACACAGTCTGTTAAGTCGTTGGCGCAGTGCAGCAAGCGAGTTCATGGCACGGCCGCTGCAATGGAGCGCTCCGCGTACCTGGCAAGCGTGGCCATCCGGCAACCGAATTGTCAGGGCAGCAACCGGAGGAGAACGGTGTCATTCCATCAGCTGCCGCAGGCTCGCCCGCGGTTCGACGTCACCAAGCACTACGTGCGTTTTCGCGAGATCCGCGATGACGGCTACGTGCTGTTCGACTTCGCGATCGGCGATCCCGAACTGGCGGTGGAACTGATGCTCCCTCTGGCGGCATATCAGGCCTTCTGCCGCGAACGCGGCGTGATCTATCTGACGCGCGAGCAGGCCGACACGATCGATTTCGAACGATCGAAGTGGCAATTCGGGCGTCCCGGAATCCAAGAGTAGGGGGAGTTCATGCAAGTCGATATCAGGACCGAAACGGTCACCCAAATCCGCCAGACGTTCTCGCACACGGCCCGCCATATCGGTGGCGACAAGCCGGCGTCGCGTTACCAGGAGGCCACCTACGATCTGCAGCCGCAGGTCAACTTCCACTACCGGCCGCTGTGGCAGCCGGAACTGGAGGTCTACGACCGTCGCCGCACCAAGATCGAGATGAAGAACTGGTACGCGCTGAAGGATCCGCGCCAGTACTACTACGGTGCCTACACCATCGCCCGCGCCCGCCAGCAGGATGCGATGGAAAAGAACATCGAGTTCGTCGACAAGCGCGGCCTGATGCGCAGCCTGCCGGAAGCGCTGCGTGATCGCCTGATCATGGCGCTCGTGCCGCTGCGCCATCTGGAGTGGGGCGCCAACACCAACAACTGCTACATCACCGCCTACGGCTGGGGCACGGCGCTGACGCAGGCGACGATGTACCACACGATGGACCGTCTGGGTTTGGCCCAGTACGTGAGCCGCATCGGCCTGCTGCTGGATGGCAACTCCGGCGATTCGCTGGCGCGCGGCAAGACGCTGTGGATGGAAGATGCCGCCTGGCAGGGCCTCCGCAAGGCGGTGGAAACGCTGATGGTCACCGAAGACTGCATGGAAGTCTTCGTCGCCCAGAATCTCGTGATCGACGGTCTGCTCTACCCGCTGGTCTACCAGCATCTCGATCGTCTGCTGAGCGACGAAGTCGGCCCGGTGCTGAGCCTGCTGACCGAGTTCATGAACAACTGGTACGACGAAACGTCGCGCTGGGTCGATGCCGTGATCAAGACGGTCGCGACCGAGTCGGAAGAGAACCGCGCGCTGCTTCGCAGCTGGATTCTCGGCTGGCGCGGCACTGTCTTCGCCGCGCTGCAGGGCTACGCTGCCGAAGTGTTCGGCGAGCATGCGGAAACCGTTCTGGCGCAAGTCAGCCAGAGCTTCAACACGCGCGTCGAGAAGATCGGCGTGGCGCTGGCGGAGAAGGCGTGATGAGCAACGTCTTCATTGCCTTCCAGACCAACGACGATACGCGCCCGATCATCGAGGCGATCGAAGCCGACAACCCCGAAGCGAAGGTCAATCGCTACCCGGCGATGGTGAAGATCGACGTGCCGGGTCGGCTCGTCGTCAA
>CAYPJK010000109.1:3700-7879 GCA_964411025.1 uncultured Nevskia sp. | reverse complement strand
CGCGCTGCAGCAGCTCGATGGCGTCGACACCGTGTTCGTGCCGGTGGCCGGCGGCTATGCGCCGCGCCGCGTCCGCACCGGCCGCGTCGATGACGAAGGCATCGAGATCGTCGAGGGCCTCGACGCCGGCGAGGCGTATGTCGCGGCCGGCAGCTTCGTGATCAAGGCCGAACTCGGCAAGGCTGGCCTTGCCGACGATGACGCCGAGGCCCGGCCGTGATCGAAGCGGCCCTGCGCCTGGCCATCGAGCGGCGCGTGCAGGTGCTGCTCGCGGTGCTGCTGGTGGCGGTGCTCGGCGCCTGGAACTTCACCCGGCTGAACATCGATGCCGTTCCGGACCTGACCAATACCCAGGTGCAGGTCACGACCACGGCGGCGGGTGCCACGCCGCTGGAGGTGGAATCGAGCCTGACCTTGCCGGTGGAAACGGCGCTGGCCGGGCTGCCGGGGCTGCAGTACACGCGCTCGCAGTCGCGGTACGGACTGAGCCAGGTGACGGCGGTGTTCGCCGATGACACCGGCCTGTACTTCGCACGCAGCCAGATCGCCGAGCGGCTGCAGGCGGTGCGCGAGCAGCTGCCGACCGGCAGCGTGCCGAGACTCGGCCCGGTCGCCACCGGCCTCGGCGAGATCGTGCTGTACGCGATCACCGCCGATCCCGAGGCCCGCCAGGCCAATGGCGAGCACTGGGATCTGGCCGCGCTGCGCGGCCTGCAGGACTGGACGATCCGCCCGCAGCTGCTGCAGGTGCCCGGCGTGTCGGAGATCAACACGACCGGCGGCTATCCGCGCGAATTCCAGGTCGTGCCATCCCCGGCGCGGCTGCTGGCCTACGGCCTGGGGTTTGCGGAACTGGCCGAGGCGATCGCGCGCAACAACGGCACCGTCGGTGCCGGACAGGTCGAGCGCAATGGCGAGCAGGTGCTGATCCGGGTGCCGGGCCAGCTGACGACCGCGCGCGACATCGCCGACGTGGTGGTCAGCCGCCGCGACGGCATCCCGGTGCGGATCGGCGATGTCGCCGAGGTCGGGCCCGGCGAGCCCCCGCGCAGCAGTGCCGCGCTGATCGACGGCCGGGAGGCGGTGATCGGCACGGTGATCATGCGCATCGGCGAGAACAGCCGTCGCGTTGCCCGCGCCGCCGAACAGCGTCTGGAGGCGATTCGCGCCAGCGCCCCGGCCGGCGTGCAGATCGAAGCCCTGTACAGCCGCGCCACCCTGGTCGACCAGACCATCGACACGGTGCGCACCAACCTGTTCGAGGGCGCGGCGCTGGTGATCGCCGTGCTGTTCGTGATGCTCGGCAACCTGCGCGCGGCGCTGATCACCGCCGCCGTGATTCCGCTGGCGATGCTGCTGACGGTGACCGGCATGGTGCAGTTCGGCGTCAGCGCCAACCTGATGTCGCTGGGCGCGCTGGACTTCGGCCTGATCGTCGATGGCGCCGTGATCATCGTCGAGAACTGCACCCGCCGGCTGGCCGAGGCGCAGGCCGCCACCGCTGTGCCTCTGGCGGCCGCGGAGCGCCGCCGCATCGCCCACGAGGCGGCCCGCGAGGTGATCCGCCCGAGCCTGTTCGGCGTCGCCATCATCACCCTGGTGTACCTGCCGATCTTCGCCTTCGAAGGTGCGGAAGCGCGGCTGTTCCAGCCGATGGCGATCACCGTGATGCTGGCGCTGGCGGCGGCGATGCTGTTCAGCCTGAGCTTCGTGCCGGCGGCGATCGCGCTGGCGCTGCGGCACGCCGGCCCCCCGCACGAGCGGGGCCTGAGCCCGCGTTTGCATCATGGTTATGCACGGCTGCTGCAGGCGACGCTGCGGCGCCCGCTGCCGTGGCTGCTGGCGGCGCTGGTGCTGGTGGTGGGCAGCGCGCTGCTGGCGACGCGGCTGGGCGCGGAGTTCATTCCATCGCTCGATGAGGGCGATGTGCTGATCGAGGTCCGGCGCATCCCTGGTACCAGCCTGGGCCAGGGCCTGGCGCTGGAGAAACAGCTCGACCAGGTGCTCGGCAGCCTGCCGGAAGTACGCCGCGTGTTTGCCGGCATGGGTACCACCGAGGCGGCGATCGACCCGACCGCGCCCGGCGAAGGCGAAACCTATGTGCTGATGAAGCCGCGTGCCCGGTGGCCCGATCCCGACAAGCCGAAGGCGCAGCTGGTGCGCGAACTGCAGGCGGCGGCCGCGACCCTGCCGGGCACCGTCACCGAGTTCTCCCAGCCGGTGCAGCTGCGGATCAACGAACTGCTGTCCGGCATCAAGAGCGCAGTGGCGGTGAAGATTCACGGCGACGACCTCGACACGCTGGCCCGGCTCGGTGCCCGTGTGGAGGCACGGCTGGCCCGGCTGCCGGGCGCGGTCGACGTGCGCCTGGAAGCGACCGACGGCCTGCCGCTGCTGACCATCGAACCGAAGCGGCCGCTGCTGTACCGCTACGGTTTGAACGTGGCGGACCTGCAGGCGGTGGTGGCTGATGCGCTGGCCGGTCGTCCGGCCGGGCATCTGGTCGACGGCGATCGCCGTCATCCGATCGTCATCCGCCTTGCCGAAGCCACGCGCCAGGACCTGCAGGGTCTTGAACGGCTGCCGGTGCCGCTGCCCGGCGGTGGCGCGATTCCGCTCGGCGAAGTGGCGCGCCTGGTGCTGGCCAGCGGCCCGAACCAGATTTCCCGCGACAACGGCAAGCGCCGGGTGATCGTCACCGCCAATGTCGAAGGCCGCGATCTGGCCGGCTTCGTCGACGAACTGCGCGCCGTGCTCGCCCGCGACATCCGCCTGCCGCCCGGTGTCTGGCTCGACTACGGCGGCACCTACCAACAGCTGGTGTCAGCGCACCGGCGGCTGGCCCTGATCGCACCCCTGACACTGGCCGGCATCGTCGCGCTGCTGTGGCTCGCCTTTGGCAGCCTGCGCTCCGCTTTGCTGGTGTTCAGCGGTGTACCGCTGGCGCTGACCGGTGGCGTGCTGGCGCTGCTGGCGCGAGGACTGCCGTTCTCGATCACGGCCGGCATCGGCTTCATCGCGCTGTCCGGCGTGGCGATCCTCAACGGCCTGGTGATGCTGAGCGTCATCGACCGTCTGCGTCACGACGGTCACGCGCTCGACGCGGCCCTCGTCGAAGGTGCCGGCCTGCGCCTGCGGCCGGTGCTGATGACCGCGCTGGTGGCCTCGCTCGGCTTCCTGCCGATGGCGCTCAACACCGGCTTGGGGGCCGAGGTGCAGCGACCGCTGGCGACGGTCGTGATCGGCGGCATCGTCAGCTCCACCGCGCTGACGCTGTTCGTGCTGCCGCTCCTCTACCGGCTGGCCTGGCGGCAACCGCGCGACTGAGACGGGCTTTGAGAATCGGCGCACGCGCTGCATCCGACCGCAGCTGCCGTGCGTAGTGGCCTGCGCGTGTGTAGTGAGAGACAGCTTCGCCAGACGTGCTCAGGACCCAATCGAATCCACTGGAGATGAAGAAAATGTCAATTACAAAGAACCTGCTGCTTGCTTCCGCCCTCAGCCTCGGTGCCATCGGCAGCGCGTCGGCGCTGACCGTGATCGGCGCCACCAGCAGCAACCAGCTGATCGCCTTCAACGATGCCGCTACGCCGTCGATCTCGCTGCGGGCGCGGCTCTCCGGCTTCACTGCCGGCGACACGGCGCTGGCGTCGATCGACTACCGCGCGCAGGACGGCGCGCTGTACGGCCTCGGCAATGCCGGCGGCATCTACCGGATCGACGAAGCCACCGGCGTGCTGACCTATCTGCACTCGTTGCAGGTGCCGCTGGAAGGCACCCGGTTCACGGCCGACTTCAACCCGGCCGCCGATCGCCTGCGCATCGTCAGCGATAGCGGCCAGAACCTGCGGCACAACGTCAACAACGGCGTCACGCTGGTCGACGCGCCGCTGAACTACGTGCCGGGCGCACCGCTGAACACCGTCGGCCCGGTGGCCAGCGGCATCGTCGCGGCGGCGTACACCAACAACGACCTGGTGGCCACCACCGGCACCACGCTGTTCGCGCTCGATGCCAATCTGAACCAGCTGGTCATCGTGACGCCGCCGAACAACGGATCGCTGGCGGTGATCGGCCAGGTCGGCGTCGACATCAGCTCGATGACCGCGTTCGACATCCTGAGCACGAACGTGGACGGCGTGACCGCGACTTCGCGGTTCTCGAGCACCTTCAGTACTA
>CAYPJK010000109.1:0-3690 GCA_964411025.1 uncultured Nevskia sp. | reverse complement strand
CTTGGCATCGTGGCGCTCAGCAACGGTGTCAACGGCGGCTCGCTGAACACCATCAACCTGCTGACCGGCAAGCTGACGCCCATCATGTCGACCGCCAACAGCGTGGCGGTCGGCCGCCTGATCGGCATCTCCGCGCCGCCGCAGTAAGACGTCCGCAGCGCACGGCGGCCTCGCGCTGCCAACGAAACGACCGGCCTCGCGCCGGTCGTTTCGTTTTCGTGGTCACCGGCCGCTGCCCACCGTTGTCACTGTCGTTGCCGATGTGGCTGCCGGCCCCGCATGATCGCGGCAAATCCATTCCGCAAGGGCACCGAACATGGCTGCATCGACGCTCCCCGATGCCGTTGCTGCATCTCGCCGGCGACGGCACCCGGCAGCCCGGGCGCTGGTGCTGCTGCTGGGACTGGTGTTGTCGGCCTGCGTGCCGACCCTGGTGCAGCCGCACGACCCGGCGCTGGTGGCCGGCGTCGAGGCGCTGTACGCCAGCGCCACCGAGATGATCGACAGTGGCGTCGCGGTCAGCCCGCGTACCGATGCCGAGCGTGAGGCGATCCGCCCGGCCAGCCGCTCGGAGGCGCATTTCAACCGCTACGCCGCACGCTATGACGCCCTGATTCGCAGTTCCGACCTGATGATCCTGCGGGCGATGGCCGGCAGCGGCGCGGTTGGCGACACCGGCCAGAAACTGCAGGGCCGCATCGAGCAGGTGATCGAGAACGCCATCCCGAGCGTCTGCGCCGAGCTGACCGAAACCTTCAACGAGCTGGGCGCCAGCAGCCTGACGGTGCGCAACCACGTCGATCTCAAGTGCCTGCTGACCCGCTGGAAAGAGCAGCATGCCGATCCGGCGCTGACGCGCGGCAGCCTGATCCTGAAGCGCGCCAACTGGGAAGCGCGGCGTGCCAGCCTGTTCCGCATCGTGCTGGCGATCCAGCGTGCCGAACTGTCCAAGCAGCCGTCACCACGCTGAACTGTCCCCGCCGCTCACCGCAGGAGTCCACGAATGGCCACCACGACGATCAATGGCGTCAACTTCACCCAGGTCGGCAAGGAGGCGCTCGACGCCGTGCGGCTGATGCTGGACGACCCGAGCACCTGGAAATTGCTGAAGGACATCCTGCAGAACGTGGCCGACGGCCTCACGGCGGACATTAAGTTCATCGCCCGCAAGCAAGTCGGCGGCGAGTTCAACGAAGACGATGCGCGCGTCTATCTTGAAGATCAGAAAACCATTGCGCGGGTGCGCATCCGCTCGGTCGCGATCATCACCTTGCAGCTGGCCGAGAAAGTGCTGAATGCACTGCTCGATGTGTTTCGCGGCGCGGCCCGGAAAGCGCTTGGCTGGACCGTGCTGTAGCGGAACGCTGCATGCGGCAGACGACACCGGCGGCGACGATGGTCGACGGTGAGGACGCTTGCGGAGGCGCGCAGTCAGGAGGGACGTGGCAGCTGGTGAACCGACCTGCGCATCCGGACGTCGTTGCCGGGCGTAGTGAAGGGCAGACCAATTCCACGTTGGAGGAGATGCCCGATGGCTGCACCCTGTGCCTCAGCACCGCTGCACCCGCGTTCCTCGTCAAGCCGCCTACGTCATGGCTTGCCCGCGCTGCTGCTGGCAGCGCTGCTGCTGGGCGGTTGTGAAGACAACGATCCTGCCGCGCCGCCACCGCCGGCGCCGACAGTTTCGGGGCAGGACGTGTTTCGCTTCGAAACCTTCGGCAACGAGCGCTTCTGGACGGATGCCATGCAGTTGCCACAGGGCCTCGCGGGTGCCGGTGTGACGCCGCTTGCGGCGTTGTCGCTGGGTCTTAACGTCAACGTGGCATCGCTCAGCCCGGCAACCGCGCAAGCGGTGCTGGATGCACTGGCGCAAGTGCAGGCCGGCACCCCGGCCGAAGACACGGTGCTCGGCAATCCGGCGGTCACGCTGGCGCTGATCAACGAGGGCGCCGTGATCGGCGTGGTGCCGTTCGCAGCCGATGGCTCGCGCAAGCCGCTGGGCAGCGACGCCGCATTCCGCGCCGGCGACACGCTGGACCTGGCCCGTGGCGACAAGGTCGGTGTCTCGTGCGCGCTCTGCCACTCGCGCACGGATGACAGCGTCGTCCCGGCCGGCTTTGTCGGACCCGGTTCGGTCGGTGCGGAAATCGATGGCATCACCGCCGAGGGGCTGGACGTCGGCGCGATCTTCGCGGCGTCAGCGAATCCACTGGCTTACCTTCCGTTCCTGCAGTTGTCGTTCGACTCGCTCGATGGTGCCAGCCTTGGTCGCGGCGGCTTCGCCGGCATTCGTTCCAGTGACAGCATCGAAGCCCAGACAGCGGCCGCGCGCGCCTACCTGACCGGTGCCAACGCGCTGACCGGCAAGCGGCACTACCCGCTGACCTCCTTCGACTCGACCCCGGACGGCATCGGCAACGCGAGCTACACGCCGCCGTTCTTCCGCACCGATCTTGCCGCTCCATGGGGCAGCAGCGGCGCCTTCGAGAAGCTTGAGGACTTCAACAACCTTGTCTACACGATCGCACTCGATCCCACCGCGCTGCTGACCACGAAGGGTCGCACCCTGTTAAACGTGCTGGCCGGTCCGGTCGGCGACGAGATCGCCAGCCGTTATGAGTCCGTGCTGAGGGCCACCGGCGTGATTCCGACCGGCGCTGCTGTCAACGACGTGCTGCCTTACGTGCGGGTTGCCCGCACCGACCTTGATGCCGGTTCGTCGGCCGGCCCGGCCGGACGCCGTGTCGACGAGGTCAAGCTGCAGGCACTCAATGCCTACACCAACGCACTGCCGTCGCCGGCGGCACCGGACGGGCTCGATCCTGCGGCTGTCGCTCGCGGCCAGATGTTGTTCAACACGGCGAGCAGCGAAGGCGGTGCCGGCTGCACCGGCTGCCATCGCGAGCCGGGAGTGGCGGTGGAGAACGACCGCATCCGTCCGATCACGGCGGTCTACCGTGCGTACCAGCCGGATCTCGTGCTGCTCGACCGCAGCGCGGTCGGTCTCAGCAATCTCCAGAAGACAACCTCTGGTCCGGATCCGGATTACGACCTGTCACTGGTCGTGCTCGATGCCACGCGGCGGCTGGCCGAAAATCCCCCCGACAGCCCACTGGTGGACGGTCGGACACCGGCGCAGCGGTTCGTTCGCGGCTATTCGAAGCCGTTGCTGCTGGCGCTCGGCAGCAAGACCGAGTTCCTTCATGACGGCTCGGTGACGGCGCCGGAAGGCTATCTGCCCGACAGCCGCAATGCGTCGCTGGACTGGCTGATGAACCCCTCGCGCGAAGCACCAGAGGTCGTGGCCCCGGATCAGCGCGCAGCACCACATGCGTTCTACTACCCGCAGGTGGGTGCCACCGACGATCCGGCAGGGCGGGACGCGCTCGTCCAGTATCTGTTGAGTCGCACGGCGCGCTAGCGTCGGATGCTGGGCGGGGACGCCTCGCACGCTGTGATCAGGGCTCGCGCGACGAACCGGTCGCGCGGGCCTTTTTTTTATCGGAGGCCGTGGCCGGGTTCAGAACAGGTCGCCCGGGTCGACATCGAGCGACCAGCGGTGGCGGCTGTGCTGGCCGAGCCGTTCAAGCGCCGGCAGCCAGCCATCGAGTTCGCGGTGCAGCGCCGCCCGCGAACCGCTGCGGATCAGCAGCTGGCCGCGCTGGAAGCCGGCGCGGCGGGCCATCGTTG
>CAYPJK010000108.1:0-7889 GCA_964411025.1 uncultured Nevskia sp. | reverse complement strand
GATAGCGGCCATACTTCTCGGCCTTGAAGGTATCCACGATCACCCGCGCGCCGGACTCCTTCAGCTGGTGCTTCAGTTCCCGGGCGGTGTACAGCGGGTTGACGTTGACCACCACCAGGCCGGCGCGAAGGATGCCGAACACCGCAACCGGGTACTGCAGCAGGTTCGGCATCATCACCGCGACCCGGTCGCCCGGCTGCAGGCCGGCCACGTTCTGCAGCCAGGACGCGAAATCCTGCGACAGGCGGTCGAGATCGTCGTAGCTCAGCCGAGTCCCGAAATTCTCGAACGCCGGCAGGTCGCGATAGCGCTCGCAAGCGCGATCGATGATGGCGGCCAGCGAGGCAAAGGCCTGGGTATCGATGTCGGCCGGCACGCCGCCGCCGTACTGGCGCAGCCAGACCCGTTCCGGCCCCGTCGATTGCTGCGCCGCTCCACCGTTCGCCATGCACTTGCCTTTTTATCAAGAGCCGCGTCGATCGGCGGCCTGGTTCACTGCGCTACTCCGGTGGGCCGGATTATAGGGATGGGGTCTGGCCGCGCAGCCAGTCGGCGAAGCTCGGCTCGCCGGTGGCCGCTGCCGCCTGCTCGGCAACCGCCAGCCAGGTCGCCAGCCGTTGGTCGTCGTCATCGTCGCGGGCGATGTCGGGCGCAGCGCCTCGGCACCACAGCCAGAGATCGGCCAGCCGGTACGATGCCGGGTCGCGGGCCGGCAGCAGGCGCCGTTCAGCCCCGCTTTCGCCGAGCGCGCCGCAGGCGATCAACGCCCGAACCGCGCGCGCCATGCGTTCCCCATCCACCGCCAGCCGCCGCTCGATGTCGGCGATCGGCAACGGCGGCTGGCCGGCAGCGAAACGCCGGACCACCAGCATCATCACGCGGATCGGCAGATATTCGATTTCCCGGCTGGTCGGCGGCTGGATCTCGACGGCGCCGACCAGCTGCCGGGGATGCTGCAGGTAGAACGCCAGCCGGCAGCCGTACAGCACGATCAGCCAGCTCACGTACAGCCAGATCAGCAGGATGATCAGGATCGCGAAGCTGGAGTAGATGGCGCTGTAGCTGGATGCACCGGCGACGAACTTGGCAAAGCCGATGCTCGCCGTTTCCCAGGCGATGCCGGCGAACAGGCCGCCGCCGACGGCTGCCGACATCCTCACCCGGGTGTTCGGAATGAAGCTGTAGACAAAGGTCAGCGCGGCAACGATCAGCACATACGGCATCAGCTTGGTGACCAGCAGGATCGTGGTGCCGAAAGGCTCGTACAGCGCCAAGGTCGTCACCACGGTGCTGGAGCGCACCGAGGCCGTCAGCGCGATTGCCGAGAACACCAGCACCGGGCCGATCAGCAGCACGGACAGGTATTCGCCGAAGCGCTGGGTCAGGCCGCGCTCCTGGCGGATCTTCCAGATGAAATTGAAGCTGGCCTCGATCTTGGAAATCATCGACACCGAGGTGTACAGCAGCAGCGCGATGCCGATCGAGCCGAGCACGCCGACCTTGATGTTGTCGACGAAGGTGATGATGTTGCCGCTGATCACCGACGCCTGGTCACCGAGCGGTTCGAGCGCGCGGTCGAGGATCGGCTCCAGCTGGTTGTGAACGCCGAACGCCTTGAGCACCGAGAACGCCAGTGCCAGCAGCGGCACCAGCGACAGCAGCGTGGTGTAGACCAGGCTCATCGCCCTGAGCGAGATCTCGCCTTCCAGCAGATCGCGCAGCAGGGCCAGCGCATAGCGGCCCGGCGTCAGCAGCCGGCGCCCGAGCGCGGACGTGGGTTCGCGCAGCCACAGCAGATCGTGGATGCGTTGATAGGGCGGCGGGAGCATGGCCCGGATTGTCGCGACCACGGGCGGCGCTGTCCATGCAGCCGGCGCTGGCCGCAGCACGTGCCCGGCCATCATCGGGCAAGGCCGGCGGGCAGGAATGCCGTCGCACAGGGGTCTCCGCGCCATCGCCTTCTTGCAGGCCTTCGCGTCTACCGTGCGGGCCCCGCTTGTCGCCGTTCGCCAGCAGCGATAATGCCGTCCCGACTTTCGCTGCCCCGAATCCGAGATGGACCGTCCCCGCACGCTGGAAGCGCTGAAGCGCTGGTTCGGCTTCGACCACTTCCGGCCCGGACAGCAGGCGGTGGTCGAGGACGCGCTGGCCGGCCGCGACCTGCTGGCGATCATGCCGACCGGCGGCGGCAAGTCGCTGTGCTTCCAGCTGCCGGCGCTGCTGCGGCCCGGCGTGATGGTGGTGGTGTCACCGCTGATTGCGCTGATGCAGGATCAGGTGCGGCTGCTGCGCGACAACGGCATTGCCGCCGCCTTCCTGAACTCCAGCTTGAGCGCGCGGGAATCGTCCGACACGATGTCGGCCTTGCTGAAAGGTGAGCTCCGGCTGCTGTACCTGGCGCCAGAACGCCTGCTCACGGCCGATTTCCTCGAAGGCTTCCTGCCCCGGCTGCAGGAGGAGCAGGGGTTGTCCGGCTTCACCATCGACGAGGCGCATTGCGTGTCCGAGTGGGGCCACGACTTCCGCCCCGAGTACCGGCAGATGCATTGCCTGCGCGAGCACTTTCCGTCGGTGCCGGTGTTCGCCTTCACCGCGACCGCGACTGGCCGCGTGCGCGACGACATCGTCCACCAGCTCGGCCTGCACGCGCCGGCGATCCACGTGTCGAGCTTCAACCGGCCGAACCTGCATTACGCGGTGCGCGCCAAGGGCGGCCGCAGTTACACCGAGCTGCTCGAGCGCGCCCGCAACCGGCCGCAGGACGCCGGCATCGTCTACTGCCTGTCGCGCAAGCGGGTGGACGAACTGGCCGACAGCCTGCGCGACGCCGGTGTCCGCGCGCTGCCGTACCACGCCGGCCTGAGTGCCGATATCCGGCGCGCGAACCAGGACGCCTTCATCCGCGACGACGCCCAGGTGATCGTGGCGACGATCGCCTTCGGCATGGGCATCAACAAGCCGGACGTGCGCTGGGTCGTGCATTACGACCTGCCGAAGACCATGGAGGGCTACTACCAGGAAGCGGGCCGTGCGGGCCGCGATGGCGAGCGCGCCGACTGCTGGCTGTACTTCGGCATCGGCGACCTGAAGACCGCCGAATTCCTGATCGCCCAGAAGGTCGACCCGGCGACCGGCGCGCCGCTGGAGGCCGAGCAGCGGCTGGCCAGGCAGCAGCTGCGCAAGGTGCTCGACTACGCCGAATCCGCCGAATGCCGGCGGGCGATCCAGCTGCGCTACTTCGGCGAGAACTTCGATCCGCCGTGCGGCGCATGCGACAACTGCAACGAACCGAAACCGGTCGAGGACTGGACGCTCGAAGCGCGGCAGTTCCTTTCGGCGATCGCCCGGCTCGCGCAGCGCAACGAACGCTACGGCGCGGCGTATGTCATCGACGTGCTGCGCGGCGCCGAAACGCAGAAGCTGATCGATCGCGGCCATCAATCGCTGTCGGTCTACGGCATCGGCAAGCAGCGTTCGCAGGACGACTGGCGCCTGCTGGTGCGGGCGCTGATCCACCAGGGTCTGGTCGAGGAGTTCGGCCACGAGTTCCCGGTGCTGCGTCTGAACGAGGCCAGCCGCGCCGTGCTCAAGGGCGAGCGCAAGGTGGTGTTCGCGGTGGCACCAAAAGCCGAAAAGAAGAAGCGGACGCGCACTGCGACCGCCGGCGAGACCGCCACGCCGGAAGGCGACGCGCTGTTCGAAGTGCTACGCAGCCTGCGCAAGCAGCTCGCCGACCAGCAGGGCGTGCCGCCGTACGTGGTGTTCAGCGATGCCTCGATCCGCCAGATGGCCGAACGCCAGCCGCTGACCAGCACGGCGTTCCTCGACATCTCTGGCGTCGGCAGCCGCAAGCTGGCGCAGTACGGCGCGGCGTTCACGGCGGCGATCCGCGGCTTCCTGGTCGACAAGGGCCTGGCGACGCCGGAAGCCCCGGCCGAAGACGCCAGCGCCTTCGTCGTCGACGACAGCCGCATCGTCGACGAGGACCTGCCGGACACCGTGATCGCCACCCAGGCCCTGTTTGACCGGGGGCTCGATGTCGACACGATCGCGGCCCGGCGGGGGCTCGATGCGGCGACGGTCACCGGCCACCTGGAGGCACTGCTGGCGCACGGTGCGGCCATCGACCTGTCCCGGCTGATCGCGCACGACCGGCTGCAGGAAATCGTCGCGGCGCTTGAACAGCATGGCGAGCTGCGGCTCAAGCCCGCCTACGAGGCGCTGCAGGGACGCTTCCGCTACGAGGAGCTGCGCCTGGTGCGTGCCTGGCGACACGGACGCCCAGCGCCGGGCTGACGTTATCGGTGTCCCGATGACGGCACATGAGGGTTCGTCATGCTTGACATCGCCCCGCGCTTGACACTCGGAAAACCACTGTTATGATGCGGTGCATCAATTGTTGCGTCGCAGCATTGAACCCGCCCGTCACACGAGGAGTAGCGCAAATGAACTTCCAGAGCGTTGTTGAAGATGTCAAAGGCCGCGTCGAGACCCTCTCCGGCCACAGCCAGAAGGTTGCCGAGATCTCGATCGAAAGCCTGAAGCAGGCTGGTGATGTGGTGGTCGGCGGCTACAAGTCGCTGCTCAACGAGAACACCACCGCCGCCAAGGAAATCTACTCGGCCGCCGTGTCCAGCTTCGAAAAGGCGAAGACCGACGGCCTGAAGGCCATCGCCGCCGACCCGATCAGCTACCTGCCGGCCACCGACACCCTGGTCGCCCCGTTCAGCCAGACGGTCACTGTCGTCTCGCGCACGGGCGAGGAGCTGTACAAGGTGGTCAAGACCGGCGTGGAAACCATCCAGGCCCAGCTGACCGGCAAGTCGCCGGCGGCGAAGGTGGCCAAGGCCGCCAAGGCGACCACCAAGAAGGCTGCCACCACCGTGAAGAAGGCGGTCAAGGCGGCCGAAAAGGCCGCCGAGTAAGCAGCGCCTGCGTCCGCCAATGCGGACCACCCTGAGCCGCGCTGCCCGCAGGGGCGGCGCGGCTCAGTCGTTTATGGCCTCCGGCCCACGATCATGAACAAGCAGACCTTGCGCGACGGTCTCGAAACCATTGCCCAGCACGAAGCGCAGGCGCTGGCGGCTCATCGCGCCGCGTTGCAGCAACGCTGGCATGTGGCGCGCCGCACGCGGACCTTCGCCGAACTGCTGCGCCACCAGATCGACCTGCTGCCGCTGACCATCCGGCGGCTGCGCGACGACCATCGCCAGCGCGTCATCCTGCTGCAGGCACTGCTGCGCGCTCCGGCCACGCCGACGCAGTCGGCACCCTAGCTGCCGGCGCTGTCCGGCTTCGGCGCGGTCTTGCGGGCCGCCGAGCGCTTGCGCGGCGCCTTTGGCTTGGCGACACCCGGTCCGGTCGCGCCCTTGGCGGACTTGCCACCCCGGCGCACGCCGGCCACCGCTGGTTCCGCCACCTTGACGCTGACCTTGGTCGCCGACACCAGCCGCTGCCACGGCGCGCTGGCCTTCAGGCTCTGCAGGTTGTCCTTGACGAAGCTCGACGGGTCCAGCGTTTCCGCTGCCGCACCGAGCTTGTCGCGGACGAAGTTCATCAGATCTTCCTGCAGGCCGGCGACATCCGGCAGGCCGAGAAACCGGCGCAATTCCTCGGGCTTGACGTCGATCTCGATCTTGATCTGCATGGCGACGCTCCTCGATCCGTAGCGAATTCCTTTCAGGCGGCCGATGCGAACAGCCCGATCACGCAGCCGACCGAGGCGATCCAGACGATCGAGCGCAGCGTGGCGAGATCGGCGATGTAGAGCACGCCGTAAACCACCCGCAGGCCGATGAAGCTCAAGCCCAGCAGATCGATCCGCGCCTGCGGCACAGCGGCCAGGTGGGCGATGATCACCGCCGCCGCGAACGGCGGAAACGCCTCGAAACCGTTGGCCTGCGCCCAGTTGGCGCGGGCTCGCCAGCCGTCCAGCCGAGCCAGCATCGCGCGCGGCGCGCGATTGTCGAAATCACGGCCGCCGGCGCCGAACTTGGCCAGGCCGGTGAAGGCCAGCGGCAGGTAGGCGGCGATCAGCACGCACCAGTAGGCAGTCGTCATCGAGGTTCTCAGTGTCCGGTCAGCAGGCGCTGCGCTTCGCGATAGGTGGCCGCGGTGCGGGCGATCACCGGCTCCGGCAGTGCAGGACCGGGCGCGGTCTTGTTCCAGTCTAGGGTTTCCAGATAGTCGCGCACGTACTGCTTGTCGAAGCTCGGCGGGCTGATGCCGGGCTGGTACTGGTCGGCCGGCCAGAAGCGCGAGGAATCCGGGGTCAGCACTTCGTCGATCAGGTGCAGCGTGCCGGCGGCATCGACGCCGAACTCGAACTTGGTGTCGGCGATGATGATGCCGCGCGTCGCGGCGAACTCGGAGGCCTCGCGATACAGCCGCAAGGTGATCTCGCGCACCTGGTGGGCCAGCTTTTCACCGACCAGATTCACGGTGTCGTCGAACGATATGTTGGCGTCGTGCTCGCCCTTCGGCGCCTTGAATGCCGGCGTGAAGATCGGCTCGGCGAGCCGACCGGCCAGTTCCATACCCTTCGGGATCGGGATGCCGCAGACCGTGCCGGTGGCCTGATAGTCCTTCCAGCCGGAGCCGATCAGGTAGCCACGCGCCACCGCCTCGACCGGCAGTGCCTTGAGCTTCTTCGCCACCACGGCGCGGCCGGTGCACTGCGAAAGCTCGGCCGGGGTCAGCCACCGGGCAAGATCGACCGAGGTATCGAAGTGGTTCGGGATCAACGACGAGAAGCGCGCCATCCAGAACGCGGTCAGCGCGTTCAGCACCGCGCCCTTGCCGGGGATTGGATCGGGCAGGATCACGTCGAACGCGGACAGGCGATCACTGGTGACGATCAGCAGATGATCCGCGCCCAGCGCGTACAGGTCGCGCACCTTGCCGCTGTGCAGCTTCGGCAGGCTGGTGATGGTGGCTTCGTGGAGCGGCGTGGTCATGGCGCTCAGGCTCCCGCGAAAAAGTACCGACCGCCACTGGCGATCGCGATCACCACCAGCCCCAGCAGCAGGTTGATGCCGACAAACAGGCGGATCTGGCCGACCCGGCGCCCGGCCTCCGGCACGTCACCCGCCAGCACGGCGAGCTTGAGCCGCTTCAGCGGCGCGAAGTAGACATGCAGCGCCAGCGCCATCATCACCAGCCCGAGCGTCAGCATGATGTGGACGTGCGGACCGACGGCGGCCATGCCGCCGAGCTTGCGGATCAGGTGCAGACCGGTGCCGAGCAGCAGTGCTGCCGACAGGAACACGTAGCCGAAGAAGCGGTGCAGCACCTGCGCCCACAGGGTGGTGCGGGTTTTGGCGTCGATGCCGGCGAGCGTCGGCCGCAGGCAGACGTAGGCGAAGAACCTGCCGCCGACCCAGATGGCGGCGAACAACGTGTGGACAGCGGTGGCGAGACCCATGGTGCGGACGGTGCAGGTGGCGAACAGGGCGTCACTGTATTGAAGTGACTCCGGACACGCCACGAAAAAAGCCGCCGGACGAATCCGGCGGCCTTGTCGGCACTGCAACCCGCGTCAGGCGAGGTCGAAGCGGTCCAGGTTCATCACCTTGCTCCAGGCGGCGACGAAGTCGGTCACGAACTTGGTCTTGGCGTCCTTCGCGGCATAGACCTCGGCCAGCGCCCGCAGCTGCGAGTTGGAGCCGAACACCAGGTCGACGACGGTACCGGTCCACTTCAGTGCGCCGGTCGCGCGGTCACGCCCTTCGAGCACGGCGGCATCGCCGGCCGATTTCGTCCAGACCGTACCCATGTCGAGGAGGTTGACGAAGAAATCCTGGCTGAGCGTCTCCGGCCGCTGGGTGTAGACGCCGTGGCAGGCCTTGCCGACGGTGACGCCGAGCACCCGCTGGCCGCCGACCAGCACG
>CAYPJK010000107.1:0-7920 GCA_964411025.1 uncultured Nevskia sp. | reverse complement strand
GTCTACCCTGATTGCCTGGAAAAAGGCAGGAAAATTCCGCGCCCGCCGATCAGCCCGGTTCGCAGTCACCGCGATCGCAGCGCGGCGCGTACGGCAGCGCCAGCAGCACCTCTTCCTCGACCACGGCGTGGAACGGCAGCTGGTCGTCTTCGATCAGCAGCGGCTCGGAATCCTTCAGCACCCGGCTCTCTTCTTCTTCGTTGAACACCAGACGCAGGTCGATCGCGGCATCGAGCGGCCAGAGGAATGGCTGCAGGCAGCGCTGGCAGATCATCGCCAGCTCGCCGCGCACGCGGCCTTCCAGCTTCGGCACCCGGGTCTTGTCGCGCAGCAGCTGCAGTTCGACCTGCAGGCTGCCGTCGGCATCGGCGGTCACCGCACGCAGGCGCTCAAGCCGCGCCACCGGCAGCGCGCCTTCGTAGCGCGCCTCGCGGGTCAGCGCGCTGGATACCTTGACGTGCAGCGGCAGCAGTCGTCGGACGGGTTCGTTCATGGCGGCACTTTATCAGTGCCCGGTGGGCATCCGGCGCGCGCAGCCTTCGCCCGCATGCCCGTTCATTGAATGCGCGATCATCGTCCCCATCCCTGTGGACGGAAAAGGCGCGCCTCTCGCCTGCCCGGTCACCGCCCGCCTGACGCCGTTCGCTGGCTGTCTGTTCTTCTTAATTAAGCGTCTGGAAACGCCATGCAAGACCTGCTGCTGCAGTACGGCCTGTTCCTCGCCAAGACCCTGACCTGGATCGTCGCCATCGTGGCGGTGGTCGCTCTGGTCGCCAACGTGGTCCGCGAAAGCCGCGGCCAGGTCGGCGAGCGGCTGGAGGTCAAGCACCTGAACGAGCGCTACAAGGATATGGCCGAGGTGCTGAACCTCGACCTGCTCGACGACGACGAGCACAAGGCCCTGGCCAAGCAGCGCAAGGCGGAAGCGAAGGCGGAGCGCAAGGCGGCCAAGCGCGGTGAGGCGCCAGCGCCGAAACCGCGCCTGTTCGTGCTCGATTTCGATGGCGACGTCGAAGCCTCGCAGGTCGGCGCGCTGCGCGAGGAAATCAGCGCGCTGCTGCAGGTCGCCCGCCCCGACGACGCCGTGCTAGTGCGGCTCGACAGCGGCGGCGGCATCGTCCACGCCTACGGTCTGGCGGCCTCGCAGCTCAAGCGCATCCGCGATCGCGGGCTGCGTCTGGTGGTGTCGATCGACAAGGTCGCCGCCAGCGGCGGCTACATGATGGCCTGCGTCGCCGACGAGATCGTCGCTGCGCCGTTTGCGGTGATCGGCTCGATCGGCGTGGTGGCGCAGATGCCGAACTTCCACCGCCTGCTCGACAAGAACGCCATCGACGTCGAACTGCATACCGCCGGCGAGTACAAGCGCACGCTGACGATGTTCGGCGAGAACACCGACGCAGCGCGGGCCAAGTTCAAGCAGGAACTGGACGACATCCATGCGCTGTTCAAGGGCTTCGTCGCCGACCACCGCCAGCAGCTGGCGATCGACCGCGTCGCCACCGGGGAACACTGGTACGGCACGCAGGCGCTGGCGCTCGGGCTCGTCGACCGCCTGCAGACCAGCGACGACCTGCTGCTCGACGCCGTCAAGCAGCGCGAGGTCTACGAAATCCACTTCCGGGTCAAGCGCGGCCTGCGCGAGCAGCTGATCGGCTCGCTGACCCGGCTGGCCGGCGCCGGACTGCGTGCGGCATGGCGACCGGCAGCGCGGATGCAGGCGCTGCCGGGGCTCGATGCCTCGCGCTTGAATCCGCCGCAGTAGGACGAAAATACCGTGAAGCGGAGGTGAAACTTGCCGCGTACGCCACGGTCACACCGCCACGTTCCCCCCGAACGACCAACAGAACGGAACCTTCCAGGACAGTCATGATGAACCTTCGCGCTTTCATGAAAACAGCAGCGGTGGCCAGCGTCGCCGGTGTGCTGGCCACGGTCGCCACCTTGAGCCTGTCGACCACCGCGCCGGCGCCACTGCACGCCGACGTGCCGACCAGCCTGCTCGCCGCGCCCACGGCGACCGGCCAGATTCCGTCGCTGGCGCCGATGCTGAAGGGCGTGCTGCCGGCCGTCGTCAACATCGCGGTGATCGGCAAGGCCCAGCCGCAGCAGCAGAACCCGCTGCTCAACGATCCTTTCTTCCGCCGTTTCTTCGACGTTCCTGAAGGCCAGCAACAGCAGCCGCAGCAGCGCGAAGCGCCGCAGGGCATCGGCTCCGGCGTGATCGTCGATGCCGCCAAGGGCTACGTGATCACCAATAACCACGTGGTCGCCGACGCCGACGTGATCAAAGTTCGCCTGAGCGACGACCGCGAACTCGATGCCAAGCTGGTCGGTACCGATCCGGACACCGATCTGGCCGTTCTGAAGATCGAACCGAAGAACCTCACCGCACTGGTGATCTCGGATTCCGACAAGCTTGAAGTGGGCGATTTCGTGGTCGCCATCGGCTCGCCGTTCGGCCTGCGCCAGACGGTGACCTCGGGCATCGTCTCCGGCCTCGGCCGCCAGGGTCTTGGCGAGGGCTACGAAGACTTCATCCAGACCGATGCCTCGATCAACCCGGGCAATTCCGGCGGCGCGCTGATCAACCTGCGCGGCGAGCTGATCGGCATCAACAGCCAGATCCTGTCGCGCTCCGGCGGCAACATCGGCATCGGCTTCGCGATTCCGACCAACCTGGTCAAGAGCGTGATGACGCAGCTGATCGAGAACGGCAGCGTCGTGCGCGGCCGCATCGGTATCCAGGGCGGCCAGGAACTGACGCCGGAACTGGCCAAGGCGTTCAACGTGCCGGGTGGCAAGGGCGCGCTGATCGGCAAGGTGGTGCCGGATTCGCCGGCCGCCAAGGGTGGCCTGCAGGATGGCGATATCGTCATCGAAGCCAACGGCAAGGCGATCAAGGATTTCGGCCAGCTGCGTTACATGGTTGGCCTGCTGCGGGTCGGCGACAAGGTCAACCTGAAGATCCTGCGTGACGGCAAGCAGAAGGACGTGACCGTGACCGTCGGCAAGAACACCGACAACGAGCGCACCGCCGCCGCCGACACGCTGCACCCGGCGCTGAAGGGCGCGACCTTCGGGCCGCTCGCCGGTCCGGCGGCGGAAGCCGCGAAGACCGCTGGCGTAAAGGGCGTGATGATCACCCAGGTCGACCCGCGCTCGGTGGCCGCCAAGAACGGCCTGCGCCCGAACGACATCGTGCTGAGCGTCAACCGCCGTCCGGTTGCCACTGTCGCCGAGTTCGAGCGGCTCGCCGCACAGAAGGAAGGCCAGCTGCTGCTGCAGGTGCTGCGCGGCCAGGGTGCTTTCTTCGTGATCCTGGAGCCGTAAGCGCGGCCGCTCGCGTATCCGCAACGCGATTCGCTGTCATGACGCGGGCCTGTCGGCAGACAGGCCCGCGTTATACTTTTCGCTGTCCATCACCGTACGCCCATGCTCCACAGCGAAGTCGCCCATCTCGATGAACGCGTGCAGCGACTGATCGCCGCCTTTCGACAGGAGCGTCTGGAGCGCAAGCGGGCGATCCAGGAACGCGATCGCCTGCTGGCCTTGAACGCCGAATTGAAGCGGCGCATCGAGGCGGTGGTCGAGCGCATCCGGCTGCTGGAAGCCGATCCGAACGTCTGAGCGTGGAGCCCGCCCGATGAGCCGCGACGCCGATAAGCCGGACCTGAGAACCGTGACGGTGCGCATTATGTCGCGCGAGTACACGGTGACCTGCCCACCGGACGAGCACGAAGGCCTCGTGGCATCGGCCGACTACCTCAACGAACGGATGACCGCGATCCGCCGGCGCGGCAAGGCGCTTGGCGCCGAGCGCATCGCCGTGATGACGGCGCTGAACCTCGCCCGCGAACTGCTGGCGCTGAAGGGCGACCCGGCGCTGTCGCGGCCCGATCAGGATGTCGTCGACAAGCTTCAGCAGATGGCGTTCGACATCGACCAAACGCTCGATTCGGCCGACTGAAGGCAACGTTCGCCGGCCTTGAAACAGGGCGGTTCGTGCTAATGTTGGTTGCGTGTCTCCTGCGGTGTTCGATGTTCGTCAGGAACCCTTGAGCCTAATTCACAGCAACGGGAACCATAACGACGCAGGGTGTGCAGGCCCGCCCCGTAGCGGGAAGCCCGAATGCATTGTGCGGTGCCCACTTGAGACCTCCGTCTCAAGGTCGAAGACGGATGACGGCACAGGCGGGAGACACCTTTCCACTTTCCTCCGCAGCGCAGAAGTCAGCGCTGCGGCGCGTGCTGCGCAGCCGCCGCAGCCGCCTTCCTGAAGCCGATCGCCGCAAGGCGGCACGGCTCGCCGCACGGGCACTGGTCCAGCGCCTGCCGCGCCGCTGCCGGATCGCGATCTACCTGTCGGTGCATTCCGAGCTCTCGACACAGCCGCTGCGCCGGGCGCTGCTGCGCGCAGGCCATCACCTGTCGGTGCCGGTGACGCTGCGCAACTGGCGGATGCGCTTCGTGCCGTTCCACGCCGGGACCGCCCTGCGCCGCAGCGGCCCGTTGCGGCTGCCGGAACCGGTGACGCGGCGGCCGATGCACGGCGCGCGTCACTTCGACCTGATCCTGGTACCGCTGCTCGGCTTCGATGCCGAAGGTGGTCGGCTCGGCAATGGCGGCGGCTACTACGACCGCGCACTGGCCGGGCCGCGCCTCGGCCGGCGGCCGCAACGCATCGGCTACGCTTACGCCGCCCAAGCGGTCGAGGCGCTGCCGATGGAAGCCTTCGATGTCCGCCTCGATGCCGTGGTCACCGAGCGCGGCTGGACCCGATTCCCGAAACTCCGAACCTGACGATGAATTACTGGCTGATGAAGTCCGAACCGGACTGCTTCTCGATTGACGATCTCGCCGGCCGCCCGAACAAGACCGAAGCCTGGGATGGCGTGCGCAACTACCAGGCGCGCAATTTCATGCGCGACGGCATGAAGGTCGGCGACGGCGTGTTCTTCTACCACTCGAACTGCGAGATTCCCGGCATCGTCGGCCTCGCGACGATCGCCTCAACGGCTTACCCGGACCCGACCCAGTTCATCAAGGATCACGAGCACTACGACCCGACCGCCAAGCCCGACGAGCCGCGCTGGCTGCTGGTCGACGTCAAGTTCAAGCGCAAGCTCAAGCGCACCATCTCGCTGGCCGAACTGAAAGCGCAGGAAGCCGCCCTGCCCGGTTTCCAGCTGCTGATGAAAGGCAACCGGCTGTCGATCATTCCTGTGCGCAAGGAGCACTGGGACTACATACTCGCGCTCGAATAGCGCGAGCCCTGCATCGGCCGTCATCGCCTGCTCGCCCGCTGTGACCGTCCCGCCTCGGCGGGCCGCCGACCGTGGGGAGTGCGCGATGGCCAACACCGAACTGCTGTCATTCCTGGTTGCCGCAGCCGCGAAGCTGTCCGGCTATCCGGAGATTCCGGTCGCCGAGCTGCCGCCGGTGCGGGCCGTCTCGGTCGACACCATTGCCCGCGCGATCTGTCCCGAGGAACCGGCCGGTTGCACCGGCATCGCGGCGACTTTCGAGACCGAGTCCTACGAGATCCTGATCCGCGACTCGCTGGATCTCGAGGACTCCGCCGACAACTCCTTCCTGCTGCACGAATTCGTGCATGTGCTGCAGTGGAAGGCGCGCGGCGACGACATCTTCCGCGACTGCCCGACGACGCTGAAGACCGAGGGCGAGGCCTACCGGGCGCAGAACGCCTACCTGAAGCGCGAGGGCGAATTCCTACGCTTCGGCGAAATGCTGGCCTACACGCAGTGCGCCGAGGACACCGGCACGCTGTTCCCGCGCGATGCGATGTCGACCACCGACACCGGCAAGCCGGCGGCAACACCGGAACTGCTCGGGCCACTGCCGTGAATCGCCGGCTTCGCCACCGTCGGTTGGCGACAGCGGCTGACGCGCACCGCCCGGACGCAATCCTCAACCGCGGCGAGGCTCAGCCGCCGGCGATGAACAACTGGTAGGCCGGGTTCTCGCTTTCGTCGTGGTACTCGTAGCCGAGCGCGTCGAGCGCACGCCGGCATTCGCCGCGTTCCTTCTTCGGTACCTGCAGACCGCACAGCACGCGGCCGTAAGCGGCGCCATGGTTGCGGTAGTGGAACAGCGAGATGTTCCAGCGGCCGCCGACCGCAGACAGGAAATCGGCCAGCGCGCCCGGCCGTTCCGGGAACTCGAAGCGGAACAGGCGCTCGTCGGCGAGTCCCGGCGCGCGGCCGCCGACCATGTAGCGGATGTGCACCTTGGCCATCTCGTCGTCGGTCAGGTCGGTGACTTTCAGGCCTTCGTCGCGCAGCGCGGCAATGGTGGCATCGCGGGCAGCGCGGTCATCGAAATGCACGCCGGCGAACACGTGCGCCGCCGCCGCCGTCGCGTAGCGGTAGTTGAACTCGGTGATCGGACGGCGGCCGAGCAGCTTCAGGAAAGCGCGGAACGAGCCGGGCTTTTCCGGAATCGTCACCGCCAGCAGGGTTTCGCGACCGTCGCCCAGTTCGGCGCGCTCGGCGATGTGGCGCAGGCGGTCGAAGTTCAAGTTGGCGCCGCTGATCGTCGCGACATAGGTCTTGCCGGTCGCGCCGGTCTGCGCGACCCACTTCTTGACGCCGGCCACCGCCAGTGCGCCGGCCGGCTCGGGCAGGCTGCGGTTCTCGGCGAAGACATCGCGGATCGCGGCGCAGATCTCGTCGGCCGACACCCGCAGGCAGGCATCAACCGTGTCCTTGCAGACCTTGAACGGCTCCGCGCCCGCCTGACGCACGGCGACGCCATCGGCGAACAGGCCGACCTGCGGCAGCTTGACCCGGCGACCGGCTTCCAGCGCTTGCGCCATGCAGTCGGAATCGTCCGGCTCGACGCTGATCACCTTGATGCCCGGGCGCACACTCTTCACCCAGGCCGCGATACCGGCCAGCAGGCCACCACCGCCGGTGCAGACGAACACCGCATCGCAGGGGCCGTCGCCGATTTGCTCGAGGATTTCCTTGGCCACCGTGCCCTGGCCGGCGATGACATCGGCGTCGTCGTACGGCGGGATCATCGTCAGGCCCTTGGTCTCGGCCAGTTCCGCAGCATGAGCGGCGGCGTCATCGAAGGCATCTCCATGCAGCACGATCTTGCCGCCGAGTGCGCGCACCGAATCGACCTTCACCGACGGTGTCGTCCTTGGCATCACGATCCAGGCCGGGATGCCAAGCCGCTTGCCCGCCAGCGCCACGCCCTGGGCATGGTTGCCGGCGCTGGCGCAGATGACACCGCGGGCACGCGCCGCATCCGGCAGCTGGACGATCTTGTTGTAGGCGCCACGAAGCTTGAACGAGCGCACCGACTGGGTGTCCTCGCGCTTCAGCCACAGCTTGTTGCCCAGACGGGCGGACAGCTTCGGTGCGAACTCCAGCGCCGAGACGATTGCGACGTCGTAGACCCGGGCGCGCTCGATGCGCGACCGGTAGTCGGCCAGCAGCCGCTCGCGGTCGGAACGGCCGGACTTGGCGGCGGAAGGCGGAGACGCGGGCGCGGCGGAATCGGTCACGGCGTTCGAAACTCTGGAAGACAAGGGGCCTGACAGCGCCCGGGCCGCGGCTGGCGAGGGCCGGATCGGGGTCGGGGGTCGCGTATCATACCGTCCGCTCTTTCGTGCCCTTCCCCGCGAGCCCGATGTCCCAGACGCCCTCCCCTGCGCCCGCGCCCGTCGCGACCGCTGACACCCTCGCCTTCATCGGCGGCGGCAACATGGCGGCCAGCCTGATCGGCGGCCTCGTCGCGGCCGGCCATCCGGCCGCCCTGATCCGGGTGTCCGAACCGGATGCCGACCGCGCCGCCGCGCTGCAGGCGCGCTTCGGGCTGGTGATCGCCGCCGACAACGCGGCCGCCGTCGGCGGGGCCGACATCGTCGTGCTGGCGACCAAACCGCAA
>CAYPJK010000106.1:0-7944 GCA_964411025.1 uncultured Nevskia sp. | reverse complement strand
TGGCCTTGATCGCGCTGTCGTAGGCGCCGCCCTTCGCGATCGCCTGCTCGAAGATCGTCGGGTTGGAGGTCAGGCCGGTGACGGCGATGGTGTCGATGTACCGGGCAAGCGTGCCGTCGGCGACCATCGTCCGGGTGATGTTGTCGAGCCAGAGGCTTTGACCAAGGGCATGCAGGCGCTGTGCGGGGTTCATGCGAAGCGGTTCGATTGGAGACGCGGGCTTGCGTCGTGAAGGTCGGATTCTAGCGGGCCGCTGCCGCATCCTTGCGCGGCCAGGCTTCCGGCCGCGGTGGCGGCTGCCGCACGCCTTTTCGCGGACGCATGATCAATGCCGCCTGCCGCGCCCAGAGGTCGAGATGCGACTGCACCCAGGCGCGGTCGTTCATCAGGTGCGCCTGGGTGGCGAGGCCGACCAAGAAGAAGCTCAGCTGCACGAACATCGCGTGAATGTCGGCCTTGGTGGCGTTTGTTTCCCGGATGGGCTCGAAGTAGTGCTCCACCGCCGGCGCGTAGACGCCCTGCACGCGCTTCAGCCGTTCCTTCAGCGCTTCGGCGAGATCGGGATCGCGCAGCGAGGCGATCAGCAGCTCGCTGTAGGCATTGAACAGCGGCGTGGAGAACACCTGATCCCAGGCGGCATCGACCAGCCGCGCCAGCCGGTCGCCCTCGTCCTGGATCGACAACAGCATCTCGCCGAGCTGCCGGTAGGTACGGCGCAGCAGATCCTCGGCGGCGTCGAGCATCAGCGCCTGCTTGTTCGGGTAGTGATGGACCTGGGCACCACGCGACACCCCGGCGCGGCGGACGATCGAACTGAGCGTGGAACCGGCGTAGCCGTTCTCGGCAAGGCTTTGCAGGGTGGCTTCGAGCAGACGTTTGCGCATCTGGTCGCTGCGTTCGGCCTGGGTGCGGCGCGGGCGGGTTGGGGCGGTCATCACAGGATCACTTACGGATACCGTCCAGACTGTATGTAAAATCGTGGCGGGCGAACAGCCCGGCCCCTCCGCTCTCCAATCGACCGAATCCGATGACCCAGAATCCGCTGCTGCACGGCATCCGCGTGCTCGACCTGTCCCGCCTGCTGCCCGGGCCGTTCTGCACGCTGTATCTGGCGCAAATGGGCGCCGAGGTGATCAAGATCGAGGACCCGAAGGGCGGCGACGGCGCGCGCGGCATGTCAGCCGACCTGTTCTCGCTGGTCAACCGCGGCAAGAAGTCGGTGACCATGGATCTGAAGCTGGCCGAGGACGTGGCGCTGTTCAAGAAGCTGGTCGCCGATGCCGACGTGGTGATCGAATCGTTCCGGCCGGGTGTGATGGATCGCCTGGGTGTGGGCTACGAGGTGCTGAAGGCGATCAACCCGAAGCTGGTCTACGCCGCGCTGACCGGCTACGGCCAGAGCGGCCCGTACCGCGATCGGCCAGGCCATGACATGAACTACCGGGGCTACTCGGGCGAGCTCGACATGACGCCCGGTTTCGGCGGCACGCCGGCGGTGGGCAACCTTCAGGTCGCCGATCTGGCCGGTGGCGCGCTGACCTGCGCGATCGGCATCCTGGCCGCGATCATCGGCGCCAAGGCCAGCGGCGTGGGCAGCTTCGTCGACGTCGGCATGATGGACGGCACGCTGGCGCTGCAGGTGCTGTCGCTGAACAGCTTGCGCACCTTCGGCAAGTCGGCGCCGCGGGGCCGCGACATGCTCAGCGGCGCGCTGCCGAACTACGGCGTCTACGAGTGCGCGGACGGCAAGTTCCTGGCCGTCGGCTCGCTGGAAATGAAGTTCTTCCACGAAACGCTGCGGCTGGCCGGCCGCGAGGATCTCAAGAAGCTGCCGCCAGTGCCGGGCAAGCAGGGCGACGTGCTCCGCGCGGAACTGGAGGCGCTGTTCAAGAGCCGCAGCCGTGACGCGTGGGAAGCGCTGATGGCCAACGAGGACACCTGCGTGTCGGCGATCCTGACGCCGGAGGAAGTGCTGAACAACGAGCAGGTGATCGCGCGCGGCATGATCGTCGACGACGGCGGCAAGCCGGCCTTCAATCTGCCGATCTTCTTCGACAATGCCACCGCGGTGAACGGCAAGGCGCCGAAGCTGGGCGCGGACAACGACGCCGTGCTCGGACCGCTGAAGGGCTGAGCAGCGCGCCGCTGGCGGACTCAGGTTTTCGGTACCGCCTTCAGTCGCCGCTGCTTCGGCTGCAGCGCCTCGGCTTCGAGGCGCTGCATGCAGCGGTTCAGGGTCTGCGAAATCATCGACTGGTTGCGGATCATCGCGATCCGCTTCCACGTGGCCCGCTCGCCTTCGAGGATGAAGCGGGTGACCGCTTCCAGCTTCGGGTTGGCGGTGACATGCGCGTATCGCCAGACCGTGACCTTCGGAAGGATCGTGATGTGGCCGCGATAGTCCTGGTCCAGGATTGACGAGGCGTTGTCGAGCTGCTGGCGTACACCGGGCAGTGGCAGGCCGAAGCGGCCAAGACCGAGCACCGACTGCGCGCCGCCACGGATCGCGCCGAACGCGGCATCGCGCAGGGCGCCGGTGAAGCCGCCGTCGCGGTGCATGTCGCGCAGGAACGGAATCACGTGCGGGTTCGTCTGGCTGACGATGAAGTGGTTGACGTTGTGCAGCCGACGCAGCCGGATGCCGGGCAGGTCGGATTTCAGCGAGCCATCGGTCCAGCGCAACGACGGCATGTACGGCACCCGCTCGCCGTGCTCGTCCTTGGTCATCAGCTGCACCGGCGGGAACAGCAACGGCACCGCTGACGAGGCCAGCACCGCTTCGCGCAGGTACAGATACGGCGTCGTCAGGTAGTTCAGCAGTCGCGGCTGCTGGTTGCTGCCGGCCGGCGACACGGTGATGTTGACGATGCGGCCGGAACGGGCGTGACTTTCCTCGAACGTGAGGTCGTGGGTGTTGCGGGCGATCCCGAGGGCGATCTGCTTCTGGTCCATCAGCGCGCCGCTGCGCAGCATGTCGCCGACGCCGAGCGGCTTCCAGAAGTGGTAATAGGAGTTGTCGGGATCGAGCAGCGATTCCAGTTCGTCCGGTCCGCGCGTGCCCACCACCGAGGCGACGATCGAGCCGGCACTGGAGCCGGAGATGACGTCCGGCAGCAGGTCTTCGCGGACCAGCGCCTTGACCACGCCGACATGGAACAGCCCGAGCGTCGCACCACCCGACAGCATCAGCGCCGAGCGCCCGAACGAAGCGGTGGTTTCGCGGAAGAAGCGCAGTTTCTCGTCGGCCGGCAGCTCCGGAAACTGGCCATCGGCGATGAACTGAAGTGCCGACACGACTTCCGCCAGGTAGGTTTCGATCAGCCGCTTGGTGCCGACGTAGGCATGGCTGTACAGCGCCGCATTGGCGCTATTGCCGAGGTTCCAGTGCAGCCCCTGGCGCAGGTGACGCATCAGCTTCACGACCTGGCGGGTGTCACGGTACTGGCGGATCTGGGTCAGGCGACTGCGGATCAGCTGCCAGTCGTAGTCCGCAGATTCGTCCTCGTGCTTCCAGTCGTCGAAGCCGCTGGCGTCGTCGAAGGCCAGCGCCGCCTCGCGCCATGTCGGGTAATCGCGGGCATGGCGCATGGCCAGCCGGCAGTCACGGATACGCTTGTTGGTGTTCATCGGCAGGGTTCAATGCGGGTCGACGATCGTCGCTCAAGCATGCACCGCAGACAACCTGTTCACGGCCAATGAAAAGACGGGTGGTAACATCCGGCCGCCCGAAAAAGGGCGGCGCTGCCCTCATCTCTCCACCGCAAGGAAACGCGTGTCTTGAATATCACCATCTTCGGCTCCGGCTATGTCGGCCTGGTCACTGCGGCCTGCTTTGCCGATGTCGGCAATGACGTGCTGTGCGTGGATGTCGACCAGGCCAAGATCGACGGCCTGAAGAACGGTGTCATCCCGATCTACGAGCCGGGCCTGACCGAGCTGGTGCTGAAGAACGCCGCCGAAGGCCGCCTGCGTTTCACCACCGATGCCGCCGAAGGTGTGGCGCATGGGCTGTACCAGTTCATCGCCGTCGGCACGCCGCCGAACGAAGATGGCTCGGCCGACCTGAAGTACGTGCTGAAGGTGGCCGAAACCATCGCTACCCACATGCGCGAGTACCGGGTGGTGATCTCGAAATCGACGGTGCCGGTGGGCACCGCCGACAAGGTCCGGGCGACGATGAAGGCAACCTTGGCGGCCCGCGCCACATCGCTCGATTACGACGTGGTGTCCAACCCCGAGTTCCTGAAGGAAGGCGATGCGATCGGCGACTTCAACAAGCCGGACCGCATCATCGTCGGTGCCGACAACTCGCGCGCCGCGAAAGCCATGCAGGCGCTGTACGCACCGTTCAACCGCAACCATGACCGCGTGATCGTGATGGACGTGAAGTCCAGCGAACTGACCAAGTACGCGGCCAACGCGATGCTGGCGACCAAGATCAGCTTCATGAACGAACTCGCCAACCTGGCGGAGAACATCGGTGCCGACATCGAGAAGGTGCGCATCGGGATCGGCGCCGATCCGCGCATCGGCTTCCACTTCATCTACCCGGGTGCCGGCTACGGCGGCTCGTGCTTTCCGAAGGACGTCAAGGCGCTGGTCAAGAGCGCGGCTGACGCCCAGTTCGACGCCAAGATCCTGAAGGCAGTGGAAGCGGTCAACAACCGCCAGAAGACCACCTTGCACAGCAAGCTGGTCAAGCATCTTGGCGCGCTTGGCGGCAAGACCATCGCCGTCTGGGGTCTGGCCTTCAAGCCGAAGACCGACGACATGCGCGAGGCGCCGAGCCGGGTGCTGATGGAAGCGATCTGGGCCGAAGGCGGACGGGTGCAGGCCTACGATCCGGTGGCGATGCACGAAACCGCGAAGATCTATGGCGAACGCGCCGACCTGAAGCTGGTCGGCTCGGCGCTTGAGGCAGTGGCCGGGGCGGATGCGCTGGTAATCTGCACCGAATGGCGCGCGTTCCAGAGCCCGAATCTGGCGCGGCTGAAGTCGCTGCTCAAGCAGCCGATCATTGTCGACGGACGCAACATGTACGACCCGGCCTGGGTGCGCGGAGAAGGCTTCGTCTACGACTGCGTCGGGCGTCCTGCCGTCGGCTGAGCTGCGCGGCGACTGTCACAATCGCCGGCAGCACGGCCTGTACCGGCCTCGGCCCGCTCGCCGTTCGAGCGGGCTTTTTTGTCCCGCTTCGAAATTCTGAAACCTTTTTCGATTCAGCCGCTTGGCGCGCAATCTTCGTGTCCGGCGGCGATCTGGACCAGCCGAACAGGCGTCTGTTTCCGGTGGCGGTAGCACAATAATGTGACAGTAATATTTCAGTTTGTTGACTCGTTGATGAAGGCCGACTACACCTTCGCCATCGGGCCCCGGAATGCGGCGTTCCGGCGGTTGCCCCGATGATCTGGCGAGGAGCGGCAAACATGAAAAGCAACACGTGGCTGGCCGCAGGCGCGGCGCTGTCGATGCTGGTACTGGCACGACCGGCGCTGGCCGATGAATCGGCTTACCGGATGCTCAAGCCGGTCTCGGTCACCGGCAGCCCGGCGGCCCCGGTCAGCTATCGCGCGCTGCCGCTGGATCGCAGCTGGGCGCAGCTGTCGAGCAGCGACGTTGAACTGGTGCGCAACCAGTACGACGGTCTGCGTGCGCATGAGGAGCCGCCGTTTCCGGCCGGCGGCCTGGGCCCGCTGGCGCGCGAGCTGTCAGCGCTGCAGCGCCAGCAGAACCTGCGCGGCGAACTGCAGGCGACCGTCGAAGTCGATGCTCGCGGCCGGGTGACGAAAGTGGCCTGGCAGATGATGCCAGCGCAGGGCTCCGTGGCCGGGCTGGATGCGATCCTGGCACGCACGGTGTTCGAGCCGGCGACTTGCGCGCATACCGCTTGTGCGATGGCCTTTCCGCTGCATGTCGAATTCGGCGACACGCTGCTGGCCTTCAACTGACGGCAGACGCTGCATGAAAAAGCCGCCGCGACGGGCAATCGTCGCGGCGGCTTCATCGTTTTTGGCGATTCAGGCCCGGCTGTAGACGCGCCCCTGCGGCAGATTCGGTCGATAGCCGCTGCGGCCATAGGTCGCCGGCGGCTCGGGCGACAGCGCCACCAGCGCGGTCTTGACCTGCTGCTCGCGCACTTCCAGCAGTACGCCGTTGCGGTGATTGCTGTCGGCGAGCTGGCTGGCCAGCGCGATCAGCATGCGCCAGGCGTCGATCAGCGCAGCGCCATCCGGATGGCGGGCCAGCCAGGCCTCGAACTCCGGCCCGGAGCGGCGCGGACCGGCCAGGATCTGCAGGCGGTCGCCGAGCCGCTGCAGCGTCTGCGCTGCGGCGGCCTTGGCCTCGCAGGCGGCTTCGAGTGCTTCGATCGAGCGACCGGTCAGCGCGGCATGTTCATCATCCAGCACGGTGATCAGCGCGCGGGCGCAGCGGATCTGCGCGTCGAGCACCTCGGCAATCGTCAGGCTGGCTTCGTTCATGGCGTGACCTCGGATGGATTTACGCGGGGTTGAGATCCCATTCCAGGCGCGCGAATTTGGCTGCAATCGACGCGGGATTGGGGATGTAGCTGCCGCTGGCCAGCGCCGACTTCAGGCGATCGACGCGACTGCCATCGACCTTTGGCACTGCGGCAAGCGCCTGGTCGATCTGCTGGCGGCTGACGGCGTCGCCGGTCAGCTGCACACGTTCGCCGGCGCCCGTGGCCGTCACCGGCTGGCTGCTGCTGGTGCCGGACACGCCGGCCGACGACTTCGCTGGCGCGGTCGGGCGAAGAGGATTGCTGCTGGGAAGGTCGATCTTGATGCTCATGGCGGACTCCGAACGCGCACGCGGCGCTGCTTGGAACCGCTATCGACGCCTGACGGCGGAACTTGAGCGACGGCGCGCCGGCGCTCATGGCAAAAACATACTGTTGCGGCCCATCGCCTAGATCCCGACGTCGACGGTGCTGCCATCGCGGACCACGCCCTGGACGACGCGCCGTGATGACGGGTTCTCGACGGCAATCCGTTCGCCGCTGCCGCCATCGGCCAGCGCCTTGCCCTGCGCTCGCACTTCCAGCCCGCCGCTGCGGCCGACAAGGGTGACCAGATCGCCCCGGTGTACCAGGCGGATCACCGCCAGCGCATCGGGTGTCAGTGCCGCGCCGGGGGCGACCGGCCGACGCAGGCTGCGACCGACCGCGTCGTCGACCGACGACAGATAACCGGCAGGCAAGGTGGCGACATCACGCTTCTCGATGCGCAGCACTTCAGCCGCGATCGGCTGGCCCGGGGCGACGCTGCCGGCCAGCACGACCACCGGCCGCAGGTCGGCCACTTTCACCGGCACGAACACCGCCCACAGCTGCGTGCCCTGATCGCGGCAGCTGACCAGGATGCTCCAGGCGCCGCGCGCCGCCGGATTGGCGGACGAGGCCTCCAGCGGGCTGCCGCAGGCTGGCAGGCGCAAGCGGTTGTCGAGCATGTCTGCGCTGACGGTCGCGCTCGGCAGCACCTGCGCGGCGACATGGCCGTCGGCCACGTCGCGAATCCGGCTGATGGATTCGATGCCTGCGTCCGGCGCGGCAGCGGAATTCAGCGCCAGCGCCAGCCAGCCCGCCAGCAGGGCGAGGACGACGGCCTTGGGTGATGCACGGCGGTTCATGGTCGTAAGCACGGGTGGATTCGGGGCTCGCCGCCACCGCTACAAGCCGCGTGCCATGGCGATTCGCGCCGTAATTGCGTCACCGCCAGCCGCCGCCCGGACGGGAACCGAAGTTGCAGCAGAGCAGGCCGACCCTCCGCCACCACTTTCCCACGGGACCCCGACATGGCCTCCGGATTGCTCGAAAGCATCGACCGCAGCACCCAGCTCGCCGGACACAACCGCCTTGCGCTGCTGCTGTTTCGTCTCGACGAGCGCCAGATCTTTGGCATCAACGTATTCAAGGTGCGCGAAGTG
>CAYPJK010000105.1:0-7976 GCA_964411025.1 uncultured Nevskia sp. | reverse complement strand
GCATCGGCACCGCCGTGCAGGGTGTGGCGCACGCCGAACTGTCGTTCCAGGGCGCGCTGGCCTATGCCAAGGAGCGCCGCTCGATGCGCGCGCTGTCCGGCAAGAAGGAACCGGACAAGAATGCCGACGCGATCATCCACCACGCGGACGTTCGCCGGATGCTGCTGACCCAGAAGGCGATCGCCGAAGGTGGCCGCGCGATGCTGTACTTCGCGGGCATGTATGCCGACCACATGACCAACGGCATTCTCGAGAACGACAAGGCCAAGTACGACCTCTGGGACGACAAGCTCGGCTTCTTCACGCCGATCCTCAAGGGCTTCCTGACCGAACTGGGCACCGAAGCCGCCAGCCTCGGCGTGCAGGTGTTCGGCGGCCACGGCTACATCCGCGAGCACGGCATGGAGCAGATCCTGCGCGACGCCCGCATTTCCACGCTGTATGAAGGCACCACCGGCATCCAGGCGCTCGACCTGCTCGGCCGCAAGGTGCTGCTGACCACGCGCGGCAAGGCCGTGCGCGACTTCACGGCGATCATCGGCAAGTTCGCGCTGGACCAGGTGCGCAACCGCGGCATGCGCCGCTTCGCCACCGAGCTGGGCCGCTACGTCACCGAATGGAACCTGCTGACCGTGCGGATCATGCTGACCGCGCGCAACGATCGCGATGTCGTCAGCAGCGCCTCGCATCATTTCCTGATGTATTCCGGCTACGTGACGATGGCCTACTTCTGGGCGCTGCAGGCGGCGGTCGCCACCGACAAGCTGGCCAAGGGCGGCAGCGAATCACCGGAGTTCTACAAGGCGAAGATCGAGGTGGCGCGCTTCTACTTCGATCACCTGCTGCCGCGCGCCAAGGGCCACGCGGCGTCGATCACCAAGCCGAGCAAGTCGCTGACCCGGCTGCCGATCGACAGCTTCGCGTTCAACTAGGCCGCATGGCCCGATCCCCGGTGCAGCGTCCGCTGCACTGGGGCGGATCGGGTTTCCGGTGACGGGCGGAGGGTCACGGCGACGCAGCGCTTGTTTATGCTCGCGTCCCGCCCGACCCGATTTCCCCGCCATGACGCACCGCGCACCGCTGTTCGCCCTTGCCTGCCTGGCCCCGCTGATGGCGGCCGCCGAACCCGGCTTCGCGGTGCGCAACGAAGCCACGCTGAGCCGCACCGCCACGCTGCCGACGCTCGGCGAATCGCGGGTGCTGGACAGTGGCCAGTTCGCCACCCGCTTTACCGTGGACTGGAGCAACGAGTATGTCGCCCAGGCCAATGCCCGCGAATCGCTGACGGTCGATGCCGAGACCGAGCGCGTCACCTTCGGCTTCCGGCGCGGCGTGGCCGAAGGCGTGGAGCTGGCCGTCGACCTGCCGCTGCTGTTCACCGGCGGCGGCGCGCTCGACGGCGTCATCGAGGGCTGGCACGACGCCTTCGGCCTGCCGAACGGCGGCCGCGAGCGGGTGCGGCAGGACCGTTACCGGGTCGAGTACGTCGTCGACGGCCAGACTCGCATCCTCGACGACAGCGGTGCCAGCGGCATCGGCGATATCGAACTGAGTGCCGGCTTCCGGCTGCGCGACGACATCGCCTTCCGGGCGCTGGCCAAGCTGCCGACCGGCCGCGGCAGCCGGCTGCAGGGCGGCAACGCCGGCGGCGCGCTGTGGTTCGACTTCGATCCGTTCCACGGCGCTGCGAACTGGTTCGGCTATGTGTCTGCCGGCGCCTCGTACAGCGGCCAGAGCGACGTGATCGGCGGCCAGCAGAAGCAGTTCGTGGCGCTCGGCGGCGCGGCGATCGGCTATCGCGTCTGGCGGCCGGTGTCGCTGCTGGTGCAGTTCAACGGCCATACGGCGCTGTACCGGGACTCCGACCTCAACGCGCTCGACCGGCCGGGCGGCCAGCTGAGCTTCGGAGGCCGCATCGTCATCGCGCCGAAGCTGCAGCTCGACCTCGGCGTGCAGGAAGACGTGCTGGTCAGCTCATCACCGGACTTCAGCATCCACGTCGGCCTGCGCTATCGCTGAAGGCCCGCGGCGGCGCTCAGGCGGCCGGCCGCACCAGCGCCGCCAGCGCATCGCGGTGCTGCGGGAAACGCGCCAGCAGCGCGGTGTCGGCGAACGCGTGATCGGCGAAATCGAAACCCGGCACCACCGCTTCCGACACCAGCGCGTGATCGGCCGCGCCGGTCAGCCGCGATGCCTTCCAGACGCCGCCCGGCACGAACAGGAACAGCTGCTGGTCCGGCGCGCTGCCGAGCACCACGCGGCGCAGCGCGCCGGACGCCTCGTCGAGCAGCAGGTACTCCACCGGCCCGCCGCCCTGCAGGTAATGGAGGATGTCCGAACGGTTGCGGTGCAGCCGGCCGAGCGGCGCATCGGCGGTCAGCAGGTAGTGGATCGAAGTGACGCGGGGGCGCGGGCCATGGTCGGTGTCGAGCCGGTGATCGGACGTGTGGATGCGGCGGAACCAGCCGCCTTCCGGATGCGCCTCCAGACCGAGCCGCGCAATCAGCGCCGCGCCGGCATCGCCATCGCTCACGGTTCCAGCCGTTCGATGATCCAGCTACCGGCGCCGCTGCGCCGGTAGCGCAGCCGGTCGTGGCTGCGGTTGTCGCGGCCCTGCCAGAACTCGATGACTTCGGGACGGATGCGATAGCCGCCCCACTGGCTGGCGTCGAATGGCACCGGATCGCTGGCATAGCGCGCGAGGTTGTCGGCCAGCCGGGCATCGAGTTCGGCGCGGCTGCCGATCACCTGGCTCTGCCGCGACGTGATCGCACCGACCTGCGAGCCCTGCGGGCGGCTGCGGAAATAGGCTTCCGAGTCGGCCGCCGTCAGCTTCTCGACCGCGCCCTCGATGCGCACGCTGCGCTCCAGCCGGTCCCACCAGAACGTGGCCGCCGCGAACGGATGCGCGGCCAGCGCGCGCGCCTTGCGCGACTGGTAGTTGGTGTAGAACGCGAAGCCGTCGGCATCGAGGCCCTTCAGCAGCACCACGCGCGCCGACGGCCGGCCGTCGGCATCGACCGTGGCCAGGGTCATCGCGATCGGCTCGATCATGCCGACCTTGATCGCATCGTCCAGCCATTGGCGGAACTGGATGATCGGGTCTTGATCGACGGCGGACTCCAGCAACGGGGGGTTGCGCGTGTATTGCGGCATGACGGCATCGGGCAGAATACGAAGACGATCTTCATTCTGCCGGAAACCCCGATGCCCACTTCCGTACCTGCAACTTTCAAGGCGCTGCGCATCCACCAGGTCGACAAGAAGACCGAGGCGCGCATCGAAGCGATCACGCTGTCGGACCTCACGGCGGGCGAGGTGGTGATCCGGGTCGTCTATTCGTCGATCAACTACAAGGACGCGCTGGCCGTCACCGGCCGCGGCAAGATCATGCGCGGCTACCCGAAGGTGGCCGGCATCGACCTGTCGGGCATCGTCGTGTCCAGCGACGTGCCGGACTACAAGCCGGGCAACCGCGTGCTGGTCACCGGCTGCAATGTCGGCGAGCAGTTCGACGGCGGCTTCGCCGAATACGCCCGCGTGCCCGCCGATGCCGTGGTGCCGCTGCCGCCGGGCCTGTCGCTGCTTGAAGCGATGGCGCTCGGCACCGCCGGCTACACCGCAGCACTGGCGCTGCGCCGGATGCTGGAAAACCACCAGACGCCGGACCTCGGCCCGATCGCCGTCACCGGCCCGACCGGCGGCGTCGGCTCGATCGCTATCAGCTTGTTCAAGCGCGCCGGCTTCCAGGTCGCCGCGATCACTGGCAAGCCGGGCGCCGAAGCCTATCTGCGCGAACTCGGTGCCGACGAGATCGTCGACCGCAACACGCTCGACATGGGCAGCAAGCCGCTCGAAGCCGCGCGCTGGGGCGGCGCGGTCGACAACCTTGGCGGCGACACGCTGGCCTACCTGGCCCGTACCGTGAAGCCCTGGGGTTCGATCGGCGCGATTGGTCTGGCGCAGTCGCCGCAGCTGTCGACCACGGTGATCCCGTTCATCCTGCGCGGCGTCAGCCTGCTCGGCATCTGGTCGGTCGAAGGTCCGCGCAGCTGGCGGCTGGCGATCTGGGACCGGCTGGCCGGCGACTGGAAGCCGCGCGGCCTGACCACGCTGATCGCGCCGAAGGTGATTCCGCTGGATCAGGTGCCGGAAGTGGCCGAGCAGCTGGTGGCCGGCAAGGCGCAGGGCCGCACGATCGTCCAGCTGTCCGACGAAGGCTGACGCGCGCCGACCGCGATGGGACAGCACCACCACCACGCGGGTCATGACCACGATCACCATCACGATCATGGGCACGGCCACACGGCCCATGCCGCGAAGGCGGGTGGGCATGCCCATGGCCATGCCCACCGGCACGACCATGGGCACGGCCATCACCACCATCACGGCAGCAGCAACGAAACCCGGCTTGCATTAGCGCTGGCGATTACCGCGACGTTCATGGTCGTCGAGCTGGTCGGCGGCTGGCTGTCCGGTTCGCTGGCACTGATCGCCGATGCCGTGCACATGCTGACCGATGCCGCCTCGCTGGCGCTGGCGCTGGTCGCGCTGCGGGTGGCCCGGCGGCCGGCCAGCACGCTGTTCTCCTACGGACAGGCGCGCTACGAAGTGCTGGCGGCGTTCGTCAACGGACTGGCGCTGCTGCTGCTCAGCGCCTGGATCGTCGTCGAATCGATCCAGCGACTGCTGGCACCCGCACCGGTGATCGGCACCACGATGCTGGTGATCGCCGTGCTCGGCTTCATCGCCAATCTCGCGGCGTTCTTCGTGCTGCGCGATGGCGAGGACACGCTGAACATGCGCGGCGCGCTGTTGCACGTGCTGGGCGATCTGCTCGGTTCGGCGGCGGCGATCGCGGCGGCACTGGTGATCCTGGCGACCGGCTGGACGCCGATCGATCCGATCCTGTCGGCATTCGTCGCGTTGCTGATCCTGAAGGGCGGCTGGCGGGTGACGCGGGAATCGGCGCACATCCTGCTCGAAGGGGCCCCGCGCGATCTCGATACCGGCGCGCTGGCCGATGACCTGGCCGCCAGCGTGCCCGGCGTGACCGGCATACACCACCTGCATGCCTGGTCGCTGACCGACAAGCGACCAGTGATGACCCTGCACGCGGTGCTCGACGAAGGCGCCGATCGCGATGCCGCCCTCGGCGCGATCCAGCAGCGGCTGAAGGCCCAGTTCGGGGATGTCCACGCCACCGTGCAGATCGAGCAGGCCGCCTGCCCGGCCCACGGCTGCGGCCCGGCGGCGCTCGGCCACTGAGCCGGACCGGCGCTGCTGTCAGCGTCGGCGGTTGCGCAGTTCGTCGAGCAGCCGCTCGAGCGTCGATTTCAGCTGCGCCGCATGGCCGTCCTTGCCGGTTTCGCGGACGATCAGGCCTTCGACCTTGCGGATCAGGTCATCGACCGTGGCGTCGCCGATATCGACACCGCCGATGGTGCGGCTGCGCCGCGCGGCATCCGGATCATCGGATGAGCCGGTGGCGTGATAGCCGCCGACCGAGCCGTAGATGTTGATCCGCTCCTCGATCTCGCGACCCGCTTCCAGCGCCCGGTAGAAGGAATCGCCGTGCCGCGCACCAGGCTTGCCGCTGACCAGGTCGTAGACCGCCGCCACGACGGTGACCGGCACCAGCACGAAATTCAGGACATTGCCGAGCACCAGCTTCAGCTGGAACACCAGCACGTCACGGATGAAGGGCCAGCGGCTGTTGTCGGGGTCGGGGCGGGAGGCATTCATGGCCCGAGTCTAGCCTGCCGATGCCGTCGCTACAGATGCGCCGCCGAGGTCGCCAGCAGCGTGTCGTCGAACGATGCCAGCAGCGCTGCATGGCGTTCCAGCTTCGGCAGCTCCCAGCGGTAGTAGTAGCGCCCCGCCTGCCGCTTGCCGTCGAAGTAGCCGGCATCGGATGCCGCAGGCGATGCGATCCGTTCGATGCACAGCAGCTGCCGCAGCCACATCCAGCCGATCACCAGGCCACCGAGCAGTTCGAGGTAGACCCAGGCGTTGGCGAGCATGCGGTCGGCCTCGCCGCGCGCACCGGCAGCGGCCAGCGCCTGGGTGGTGGCGATCACGCGCTGGCGGGTCGCATCGAGCGCGGTGCTGAACTCGGCCAGCGCCGGCTCGGCGGATGCTTCGGCGACGGTCGTGGCGATCCGCGCCATCAGCAGCTTGAACGCGGCGCCGCCCTGCATCATCACCTTGCGGCCGAGCAGGTCGCCGGCCTGGATGCCGTTGGTGCCTTCGTGGATCGGGTTCAGGCGGTTGTCGCGGTAGATGCGCTCCAGCGGGTAGTCGCGCGTGTAGCCGTAGCCGCCGAGGATCTGCAGGCCCCAGTAGTTCGCTTCGAGACAGTAGTGCGCCGGCCAGGCCTTGATGATCGGCGTCAGGATTTCCAGCTCCAGGTGCAGCTCGGCGCGCTCGGCCTCGGCTTCGGCCATCGCCAGCCGGTCGACCAGCGAGGCCCCGTACAGGCACAGGCTCAGCGCGCCTTCGGAGAATGCTTTCTGCACCAGCAGCATGCGGCGCACGTCCGGATGCTCGGCGATCATCACCTGCGGCGTGGTCGGATCGCGCTCGGCTAGCTTGCGGCCCTGCGGCCGGCCCAGCGCGTAGTCCAGCGAATGCAGGTAGGCCGTGTGGCCGAGCACGGCGGCGTTCAGGCCAACGCCGATGCGGGCCTCGTTCATCATGTGGAACATGTAGGCCAGGCCGTGGTTGACCTCGCCGATCAGCCAGCCGCGGCACTCGCCGGTTTCGCCGAAGTTCAGCAAGGTGTTGGTGGTGCCGCGGTAGCCCATCTTGTGGTTCAGGCCGACCAGGCTGACGTGGTTCGACGCGCCCACTGCGCCGTCATCACCGATGCGCCGCTTCGGCACGATGAACAGCGAGATGCCGCGCGCGCCGGCCGGGCCGCCGGGGATCTTGGCCAGCACCAGATGGATGATGTTCTCGGACAGCTCGTGCTCGCCGCCGGAAATCCACATCTTGGTGCCGGTGATCCGGTACCAGCCGTGCTCGGTCGGGTCCGCGCGGGTGCGGATGTCGCCGAGCGACGACCCGGCCTGTGGCTCGGACAGGCACATCGTGCCGAACCAGCGGCCTTCCATCATCGGCCCGAGATAGCGCGCCTTCTGCTCGGCCGAGCCGTGGGCGCGGATCAGGTTGGCTGCCGCCATGGTCAGGAACGGATAGGCCGCGGTGCCGACATTGGCTGCCGCGAACACCCAGGCGATGCCCTGTGCGACCGCGTACGGTAGCTGCGAGCCGCCGTCGTCCAGATCGAAGCCGGTGCCCATGAAGCCCGCCGCGACGTAGGCATCGATGCCCTGCTTCACCTCGGGAATCAGGTGCACCCGTTCACCGTCGAAGTGCGGCTCCTCGGCATCGACCTTCGCTGCGTGATTGGCGAAATGCTCGTCGGCCACCTTGATGGCGACGTCGAGGGTGGCGTCGAACACGCTGCGGTCGTGCATCGCATAGCGCGGGTGGGCGCAGGCGGCATCGACGTTCAGCAGGTCGTAAAGCAGGAAGTCGATCTCGCGACGGCGCAGCTTCAGGTGGATCATCTCGGCGTCCGGACAGGTCGTGCCCGCATTGTTGCCGGAAACGGCGGGCCTCACGCGGCCCGCCGGGTCAGCCCGGCAGACCGCGCCGCTTCAGCAGCAGATAGGCCGCCGGCACCACGAACATCGACAGCAGCGGCGCGGTAATCATGCCGCCGACCATCGGCGCGGCGATCCGCTGCATCACCTCCGAGCCGGTGCCGCTGCCGAGCAGGATTGGCGCCAGACCGGCGACGATCACCGCCACCGTCATCGCCTTCGGCCGCACCCGCAGCACCGCGCCTTCCTCGATGGCGTCGAGCAGGCGGGCGCGCGTCAGTGCCGGCCCGCGTCGCGTGATGGCCTGGTCGAGGTACAGCAGCATGATCACGCCGAACTCGGCGGCGACCCCGGCCAGCGCGATGA
>CAYPJK010000104.1:4458-8010 GCA_964411025.1 uncultured Nevskia sp. | reverse complement strand
CGCCGTGCCCGTGGGTGTCGTTGATGCGCTTGAAATGATCGATGTCGACCAGCAGGAACAGCAGGATGTGGTCGACCTGGTAGTTGCCCTTCGCGTTGCGGCGGTAGAAGGCGAGATCCTGCGGCAGCTGGTTCAGCAGGTAGCGGCGATTGCGCAGGCCGGTCAGCGGGTCGGTGTAGCTCGCGGTTTCCAGCTGCTGGTTGGCCAGCGCCAGCGCATCGGTGCGCTGGGCAACGATGCGCTCCAGTGCGGCCCGGCGGTGTTCTAGCGCCCGCAGCTGCCAGCGATGGGCCGCGAAGCCGGCCAGCAGCAGCGCCAGCCCGGCGAGGCCGTAGAACCAGCTGGTCTCGTGCAGCCGTGGCTTGATCCGGAACGGCACGCTGGCCGGTGCCTGGCTCCAGATACCGGCATTGTTGGCGCCGCGCACCTCGAACACGTACTCGCCCGGCGGCAGGTTGGTGTAGTCGGCGTGGCGGCTGTGCTGGTCGCGGACCGGCCGCCAGTCGGCGTCGTAGCCGCGCAGCCGGTACTGCAGCTGCACGGCGTTCGGGTCCTGGAAGCTGAGTGCCGAGAACTTGAAGCTCAGGTCGCGGACCCGGGCCGGCAGCCGTGTGCCAAGGAATCGATCGACAGCAATCCAGGCGTCGCCGACCTGCACCGATTCGATCCGCACCGTCGGCGGCACCTGGTTGCTGGCCAGCGTCTCGGTCGGCACCACCAGCACGCCGTCGCGGGTTGGCAGCCACAGCGCGCCGCGATCCATGAAGCCCTTGCTGTTGCCGGTGCCGTTGCAGCACTCGGCGCGTGGCCCGGTGCTGCGGACCGCGAACTCGTTGCCGTCGATCTCCGCGCGCACGCGGTGCGGCTGACCGCTGCCGGTACGCCGCAGGTCATTGAGCGGCGCGCGGTAAAGACCGCGCAGGCCAGCCACCCAGAGGTAGCCGCGGGCATCGTCGAACAGCCGGAACGGCGTGTTGGTCGGCAATCCCTGGTTGTGGCCGAAGCCGGTCCAGCGGCCGTTCTCGAAGACATAGAGCTGCTCGGTGGCGGTGCCGATCACCAGCCGCCGGTCCGGCAACTCGTGAATCGCGGTGATGTCCAGATCACCCGGCAGCCCGTTGTTCCCGCCCAGCATCGTCACCGCGTCGCGCGCCCATTCGCCAAGCCCGTACTGGGTGCCGAGCAGCAGGCGGCCGTCGCGCGTCTGGTAGAGCACGCGGACGCTGGGATCGGCGAGCCCTTCGGCCTTGCCGAAACGGGTCAGCGCACCGCCGGCGTAGCGGAACAGGCCGTCGGAGGTGGCGAACCACAGCCGCCGGGCACGGTCGCGCAGGATGCCGTTGATGCGCAGGCCATCCAGCGCCGCCAGCGCCGGCAACGGCTCTGGCTGACCCCGGCGCAGCAGCACCGCGCCTTTCAGCGTGCCGACCCAGAGATCGTCGCCTTCCACCAGCAGGCTGAGCACGGTCGGGTCGGGCAGTACCCGCGCTGCCACCGGCTGCGTGAAGTGGCCGTCGACCAGCAGGCTCAGGCCGGCATCGGTGCCGACCCAGACGCGCCCGCCGGCATCGCGTTCCAGCGCCCAGACCTGCGACGAGCGCAGCCCCTCTTGGGTCGAATAGCGGGTGGTCAGGCCGCTCCACAGCCGGGTCAGGCCACGCGTGCGGCTGCCGAGCCAGAGGTTGTTCTCGCGATCCTCGAAGGCGGTGAGGAAATCCCAGCGGGTGCCCATGCGGTCGTTGTCGATCTGCTCGACCAGACGTCCTTCGCGCAACCGCGACAGGCCGCCATGGGTGCCGACCCAGAGGTCGCCGTCCTTGTCCGCGTACATCAGGCCGATCGCCGCGCGGCCCAGCGCGGAGGTCTCGGTAAAGCGCTGCCAGCCGCCGCCGCTGCGCCGGAACAGGCCGCTGCCGGTGCCGGCCCACAGCTCGCCGCTGCACAGCGCCAGATGCAGCACCGGATCGCCGGCCGGCAGACCGGGCAGCGGTTCGAAGCGGGTGCTGCCGTCTCTCAGCGCGATGACGCCGCCGTTGCCGCCCAGCCACTGCGTTCCGTCGGCCTCGATGGCCGCGTGCAGCGGGCTGACCACGCGCGGATCGCGGCGCAGCTGGCCATCGACGACCCGCGACAGCCCGCCCTGCGTCGCCAGCAGCAGCGCGCCATCGGCACCGCTCAGGATCGCGGTGATTTCGGAGTTGGCGGTCGGCGTCAGCGGCGCCGCCGGCACGGCGGTGAACACGCCGTCGCGGTACCAGGCGACACCGGTGCGGGTACCGACCCAGAGCCTGCCCTGGTCATCAAGCTGCAGGGCTTCGATGACATCGCCCGGCAAGCCCGGCGTGCCGGCCGCCAGGTGGTGGGTGAAGCGCACACCATCGAAGCGGGCAAGGCCGGTCGGCGTGCCGATCCAGATGTAGCCCTCGGCGTCCTGGGCGATCGCCGCGACGGCGATGTGCGGCAACCCCTGTTCGACCGACCAGCTGTCGCGGATGAAATTGTGGAACGCCTTGCCGGGGGTCAGCGCCAGCACTGGGCCACACAGCGCCAGCAGGCAGGCGAGCGCCGCTCGCACGCACTGCCGCAGTCCGCGCGGTGATTCAGCGTGTGTGCTCGGGCGGGACCGCGTTGGCTTCAAGACATCACTCCGCGCAGGCTGCGGGCGCTGGGGACAGGGGTGGCGCGGGCCGTCCGGGCCGGCTCGGCCGATCGCGCAAGCCGCCATGGTCGGCGGGTGCGCTGCAACAATTGTACATCGCCGTCAAGTCGGTGAAATAGATGATCGAACTGTCAGCTGGCCTGTCTGTGGGCGGCCGACCGGCCCTTGCGGCGGCGGATCATGCGCGACGTTTGCGAAAGATTTTGTCAACGCCTTACGGGTGACGGGCCGCTGCGGCTGCCGCTTTGCAGGGCCGGCTGTCGCGGTGCAACATGCGTGCCGTCCGCTGCGGGCGCCGCCTGAAATTGCTTTCCGATCCATGACCTGCCTGACACCCCTGGCATTTCCTGCCGTTGTCGAAGACGCCAGCGGGCGGGTCCGCATCGACGATGCCTGGCTGCAGGGTCGCAGCGTGTTCGGCGGGCTGCAGGCGGTGCTCGGCGTGCGGGCCATGCGCGCCCGGCTGGCCGAGCCGCTGCCGCTGCGTACCTTGCAGACCACGTTCATCGCCCCGCTGCCGGCTGGCGAGATCCGTGTCGAAGCCCAGTTGCTGCGCGCCGGCAAGAGCACCGTGCACGCCGAGGCGCGGCTCTACGACGGCAGCCAGCTCGCCTGCCTGATGGTGGCGGTGTTCGGCTCGGCGCGACCATCGACGATTGCCATCGAGACGCCGCCGGTAGCGGCGGCCAGGCCAGCGGCGCAATCGGCCGAGCTGCCGTTCGTGGCCGGCATCACGCCGCCGTTCCTGAAGATGTTCCGGATGCGTTGGGCCGACGGCGCGTTCCCGTATTGCGGCGGCGCTCGGCCGAGCTTCCAGGTCTGGGCCGAACTGCGTGAGGCTGCCGTGGTCGACGAGGCGACGGTGATCGCGCTGGCCGATTCGATCCCGTCGC
>CAYPJK010000104.1:0-4448 GCA_964411025.1 uncultured Nevskia sp. | reverse complement strand
TCGCTGCCGCGCCGGCCGAGCCCGGCCAGTTCGCTGACATGGACGCTGGAATTCCTCCGTGCCCATGTCGATGCGCCGGCCGCGCCGTGGCTGATCGATGCCAGCGTGACCTCGGCAGCCGATGGCTACGGCGCCCAGACCGCCACCTTGTTTGACGGCGACGGCCGGGCGGCGGTGCTGAGCCGGCAGAGCGTGGTGATCTTCGGCTGAATCGGCGCGTTCATGCGGCTGCCGGCGATCGGCGGCTGACCCCTGGGCCCCGGTGCTGGCAGAATTGCGCGCCGCACAACCGCGGTCGATGCCGGACATCATGAAAAAGACTTCTTTCCCCAAGCAGGACATCAAGATCCTGCTGCTCGAAGGCGTGTCCCAGACCGCCGTCGAAACCTTCCGCGCTGCCGGTTACACGAACATCGAGTTCCATGAGAAGTCGCTGTCGGAAGCCGCGCTGATCACCGCGATTTCCGATGCCCGCATGGTCGGCATCCGCTCGCGCACCCAGCTGACCGCCGAGGTGCTCGCCCATGGCAAGCGGCTCGGCGCGATCGGCTGCTTCTGCATCGGCACCAACCAGGTCGATCTCGACGCCGCCCAGGCGCGCGGCATCCCGGTGTTCAATGCGCCGTACTCCAATACCCGCTCGGTGGCCGAACTGGTGATCGCCGAGGCGATCATGATGATGCGGCGCATCCCCGAGAAGAATGCCGAATGCCATCGCGGCGGCTGGTCGAAGACCGCGGTCGGCAGTTTCGAAGTGCGCGGCAAGACACTGGGCTTGATCGGCTACGGCCACATCGGTACCCAGGTCGGCGTGCTGGCGGAATCGCTCGGCCTGCGGGTCATCTTCCACGACATCGAGACCAAGCTGGCGCTCGGCAATGCGGCGCCGGCGGCCAGCCTGAACGACCTGCTGCACCGTTCGGACATCGTCTCGCTGCACGTGCCAGAAACGCCGGCCACCAAGCTGATGTTCGGCAAGCCGGAGCTGAGCGCGATGAAGCGCGGCGCGCTGCTGATCAACGCCTCGCGCGGCACCGTGGTCGATATCGACGCGCTGGCCGAGGCGCTGAAGAGCGGCCAGGTCGGCGGCGCGGCGGTCGACGTGTTTCCGGTCGAGCCGAAGGGCAACGACGACAAGTTCGTGTCGCCGCTGATCGGCATGGACAACGTCATCCTGACGCCGCACATCGGCGGCTCGACGCTCGAGGCCCAGGAAAACATCGGCATCGAAGTCGCCGCCAAGCTGGTCCGCTACAGCGACAACGGCTCGACGCTGTCGGCGGTCAACTTCCCGGAAGTGTCGCTGCCGGAACATCCGAACAGCCACCGCCTGCTGCACATCCACGAGAACCGTCCGGGCATGCTGAGCCGGATCAACGAGCTGTTCTCCGCCGGCGACGTCAACATCGAAGGCCAGTACCTGCAGACCAGCGGCAACATCGGCTACGTCGTGATCGACATCGCCGCTGCCGACCAGCAGGCCGAAAAGCTCAAGGACCAGCTGGCGTCGATCTCCGGCACCCTGCGGACCCGGCTGCTGTACTGACGGCCGTGAACCGGGAGGCGGTGGCATGCGCGTCGGAACCATCCTGCGGCGGCTGCCGCTTCCGCTGCTGGCGCTGCTCGCGATGAGCGCCACGGATGCCGCGCCAACCGTGGCGCCATATGGCAGCTGGCGCTCGCCGATCACCTCGGACGCGATCGTTGCCGACAGCCTCAAGCTCGGCCAGGTCGCCATCGATGGCCGGGTGATCTACTGGGTCGAGGGACGGCCCGCCGAAGGTGGCCGCAACGTGCTGATGCGGCGCCGGGCCGACGGTCTGCTGGACGAAATGACGCCGGCCGCCTTCAATGTCCGCACCAGCGTCCACGAGTACGGCGGCGGCAGTTTCGCGGTCGCCGGCGATATCGCCTACTTCGCCAATTTCAAGGATCAGGCGCTGTACCTGCAGCCGCCCGATGGCCCACCGCAGGCCTTCGTCGGCGAGCCCGGCGCCCGCTTCGCCGATGCCGTGGTCGACGCAGCGCGTGCGCGGCTGATCGCGGTTCGCGAAGCGCATCCGGCCGGTGGCGGCGAGGCGGTCAGCACCGTGGTGGCGATCGACCTCGAAGGCGAGCACACCATCCGCACGCTGGTGTCGGGCGCGGATTTCCATTCGTCGCCGAAGCTCAGTCCCGATGGCCGGCAGCTCGCCTGGCTGTCGTGGCGGCACCCGAACATGCCCTGGGACGGCACCGTGCTGTCGGTCGGCCAGTTCGACGACGACGGCTTCATCACCGGCATCGTCACGGTCGCCGGCGGTGCCGACGAATCGGTGTTCCAGCCGGCCTGGTCGCCGGACGGTGAACTGGTGTTCGCTTCCGATCGCAGCGGCTGGTGGAACCTCTACGGCTGGCGCGCCGGCAAGTCCCGCCCGATCGTCAAGGCCGAGGCCGAATTCGGCGAGCCGCAGTGGGAGTTCGGCATGAGCCGCTACGGCTTCACGCCGGACGGCGCGATCATCGCCGCACCGATCCGCAACGGCGTTGCCGGGCTCGTCGCGATCGATCCCAAGACCGGCCACCTGCGCGAGATCGCCACGCCGTTCCGGGAGATCAAGGAACTGCGGGTCGGCGACGGCTTCATCGCCTTCCTGGGCGGCTCGGCGGCCGAGGCGCGCTCGCTGGTGCGGCTGGAACTGAAGACCGGGACGTTCGACGTCCTGCGTCGGGGCAGCAGCCTGAAAATCGATCCCGGTGATCTGTCGAGCGCCCGGCCGATCGTCTTTCCGACCACCGATGGCAAGACCGCGCACGCTTTCTTCTATCCGGCCCGCAATCGCCACTTCGTTGGCCCGAAAGGCGCCAAGCCGCCGCTGATCGTGCTCAGCCATGGCGGGCCGACCAGTCAGGCGACACCGACGTTCAACCCGACGATCCAGTTCTGGACCTCGCGTGGCTTCGCCGTGGTCGACGTCAACTACGGGGGCTCGTCGGGCTACGGCCGCGACTACCGGCGTCGGCTCAACGGCCGCTGGGGCTTGGTCGACATCGACGACTGCGTCAACGCCGCGCAGTACCTAGCGTCGGAGGGGCTGGTCGACCGCGCCCGGCTGGCGATCCGTGGCGGCAGCGCCGGTGGCTACACCACGCTGGGCGCACTGGCATTCCGGCCCGGCGTGTTCAAGGCCGGCGCCAGCTATTACGGGGTCGGCGATCTGGAAGTGCTGGCCCGCGATACCCACAAGTTCGAATCGCGCTATCTCGACAGCCTGATCGGCCCGTACCCGGAAGCGAAGGCGCTATACAAGGCGCGCTCGCCGGTACACGCGGTCGGGCAGATCGACAGCGCCGTGATCCTGTTCCAGGGGCTCGATGACAAGGTGGTGCCGCCGAACCAGTCGCAGCTGATGTTCGACGCGGTGAAAGCCAAGGGTTTGCCGGTGGCGTATGTGCCGTTCGCCGGCGAAGGCCACGGTTTCCGTGCCGCAGCGGCGATCAAGCGTAGCCTGGAAGCGGAGCTGTACTTCTATGGCCGGGTGTTCGGCTTCCAGCCGGCCGACCGGATCGAGCCGGTGGCGATCGAGAACCTGCCGTCCAGCGGTTGATCGGCGCCGGCAGCAGCCTCAGATTGCCGCCATGAATCCTGCCAACCTCCCCGCGCTGAAACAGCTGACTGCCCCGCTCCAAAAGCGCCTGCGCGACTGGGTGGTCGGTGTTTTCCCGCGCGATGAAAAGCTCGCCATCGAATACGACCACCCGCTGGGCGATCCGGGGCTGTTCGGCCCGGACTCGGTCACCTGGCGCGTGCACGGCGATTTCCCCGCGATGATGGCTGGCGGCATCGCCGCGCTGATGCTGCAGACCCTGCATCCGGCGGCGCTGGCCGGGGTCTGGGATCACTCGAACTTTCGCGCCGATCTGATTGGCCGGCTGCGCCGGACCACCGCCTTCGTCGCTGGGACCAGCTACGCACCGGTCGCGGAGGCCGAGCGCCTGATCACCCGCGTGCGGGGCATCCACGACCGGGTCCGCGGGGTCACGGAGGAGGGTCAGCCGTACCACGCCAACGATCCGGCGCTGCTGACCTGGGTGCACGTCACCGAGGTGTCGAGCTTCCTGCGTGGCTACCTGCGGTATGCCCATCCGGCGCTGCCGCGGCCGTTGCAGGATCGCTACTACGCCGAGAACGCCCGGGTGGCCGAGGCGTTGGGGGCGACCGGTGTGCCGGTATCGGTGGCCGAGGTCGAGCGCTACTTCGCGACCGTGCAGCGCGATCTGCGCTTCAGCGCCCGCTCCCGCGAGGTGCTGCAGGTGCTTGATGGCATCCGGCTGCCGATTCCGGTTTCCGGCGTGTCGAAGCACCTGTTCCTGGGTGCTGGAGCGGCATTGCTGCCGGAGTGGGCCGCCGCCCGCATCGCGCGCGGGCCGGCACTGCGGCTGCGCGATGCGGCGGCGGCGCGCAGCCT
>CAYPJK010000103.1:0-8025 GCA_964411025.1 uncultured Nevskia sp. | reverse complement strand
GACGAGGCCGTCCACGCGCTGCTCGAGCTGACCGGCCGACTCGGCCGCGAGGCACCGGAATACCTGCGCGGCGTCAGCGCCGTCTTCATGCACCGCCCCTACGAGCGCATGCCGCTCAACTCGCTCGGCTTCAGCTACCGATTCTGATCCGTGCCGGCCGGCACGCAATTCCCCGGCCGGATCGCCCATGCAGCGACCGGCCTCTTTCAAGACGAGGAGATCCCCATGAAGACCATCATTCGTGGCTTGGCGGCCACTGTGCTCGCAACCGCCGCGCTGGTGATTGCGCCAATGACCCAGGCGCAGGACAAGCTGCAACCGTACGTGCTGGCCTATGAGGGTAGCGGCGACCTCGCGGCGGAAGTCGGCAAGGTCAAGGATCGGCTGACGGCCGCTGGTTTCGAGATTCTCGGCAGTTACCAGCCTTATGCCGATGCCGAAGTGATCGGCGTGACCAGCGCATCGCTGAAGCAGACGGCGGCGGCAGAGAAGAACGGCGCGTTTGCGGCCGTGGTCCGGGTTGCGGTGACCTTGGTCGGCGGCAAGGCGCAGGTCAGCTATCAGCATCCGACCTACATGGCGGCCGCCTACCGGCTCGACGCCTCGCTGGAGGACGTGGCCGCTGCTCTGAAGGCGTCGTTAGGGGCTGCCAAACGCTACGGCACGGCAGAAGGCCGATCGGTGAAGGATCTGAAGGGCTATCACTATCTGGTCGGGATGGAGTACTTCGATGATTTCTACCAACTCGCGAAGCACAAGCGCTACGAGGATGCGGTAAAGACCGTCGAGGCCAACCTCGCGAAGAAGGTCGGCGGCACCGCCCAGGTCTACAAGCTGGAGATTCCCGGCAAGCAGGTCACGGTGTTCGGCGTCTCGCGCGCGGCAGCCACGGACAAGAACGCCAATGACAAGACCATCATGGCCGACACCGTCGACAAGACCTTCGACATCAAGACCACCTCCTATCTGCCTTACGAGATCGTGGTGGACGGCAAGGAGGTACGGGCGCTGCACATGCGCTTCCGCATGGCGGTCTGGCATCCGGACCTGACCATGGTCACCTTCGGCAAGATCGTCGCGAGCCCGGCGGCGATTGAAGCACTGCTCAAGGACGTGGCGGGCGGGGCGAAGAACTCGACGTTCTGAGAATCCCCGTTCTCCGTATCGCGCTCCGCGGCGAATCCTGCCGGCAACGGCGGGGTTCGCTGCGGTCGCATCAGCAGTCGCGGATCGGCGTTGCGCGTGCAAGGGCCCGCGCGGCAGCCAGCGCGCGATCGAAGTAGGCGCCGTAGAAGCCGGCAACATCGCCGCCGATCAGGGCTTCCGTCAGCGGCGAGCCGCAGCGATCGAGGAACAGGACGGTCGGCGCGACCTGCACCGACCAGCGTGCGGCAATCGCTTCGATGTCTTTCCGGCGGCCATCGAAATCGCCGGTGTCGTCGCCGGTCAGGCGAATCTCGCGGATGCGCAGGTCGCGGTGGTTGTCGCGGTCACGATGGATCGGCAGCAGGTAGCGGCTGCGGATCTCGTGACACCAGTGGCAGCCCGGCAGGCTGACCAGCAGGATCAGTACACCGCCTTCGGGCAAGGCCTGTCCGTCAGCTTGCAAATCGGCAGTCAGCAGGCTCGTGTCATTGCGCGCCGAGTCGGATGGGGCTGCCAGCAACGGCGCTGCGAGCAGCAGACCCCAACCCAGGATGACCGAACGAAAGCCTGCTACAGCGTCAGGGCGAGTCGCCTTGCAGGGCTTCTTGTTCGACCTGGAGGTAGATGTTGTAAGCGTTGGCACGGTGGGCATCCTCGAAAGCAGGCAGTCGGGACCACCGCGACCAGTCCTCGGCCGCGTAGGCGGTATCGAAGTCGGTCAGTGTCGTCACGGCGCGGGCCATGCGCGCGCGCAGATCAGCGATGTAGTCGCGGGTCAGGACCAGGTCGCGATTCGGGTCATGGGAGGCCGGGCCATGTCCGGCCACCATCACCCGTGGCTGGAAGGCCAGCAGGCGTGCTGTCGTCGCCAGCCATTCGCGGCTGTCGGCCTCGCCGACATAGGGAATGCGGCCGGCGAACAGGATGTCGCCGGAGTACAGCACCTGATCATCGATGACTTGCACGATCAGATCCTCCGGCGAATGGGCCGGGCCGAGATGGGTCAGCTCGAAACGCACGCCGCCAATCGTGAACCCGGCATGGCCGTCGATCCAGTAGTCGGCGGTGAACAGGCGATCGCGCGCCTGCACCCACGGCATCAGGTCGCGGGCGCGCTGCGCGTGGCGGCGTCGCGCTTCCGGGCTGTCGGTGTAGTGGATCGCGGCAACCTGGGCATAGGTCTCGATATCGAGTTCCTTGAAGGCTTCGAGGCCGTAGAAGTGATCCGCGTGGAAGTGGGTCAGGATCACCCGAACGATCGGCTGCCGGGTCACGCTGCGGATCGCCGCGATCAGTGCCCTGCCAAGGGCAGGGGTGCCGAGCGTGTCGATGACCACCACACCTGCCGGCGTCACCACGAAGCCGGCGTTGGCGTTGTAGCCCTGGTTGGCCTGGCTGGCGACGCCGGGCATGCCTTCGACATACCAGCTGTGCGGACCGACCTGGATGGGCTTCAGTACCCGCAGCCGCTCAATGCCGTCTTGGATGACGGGCGTCGGTTCGCGCGGCGCCGGCGTCGGCATCGCGCAGCCCGCGGGCAGCAGCGCCGCCAGCATCAGCAGCGCGGCAGGACGCATCTCAGGCCAGCCCCGGATTGGCTCCGATGCCGATCAGCTTCGGCACATTGAGGACCGGGTTGACGGTCTTCACCTCACGCAGGTGACGGGCGACGAGTTCCCAGACCGGTTCGGTATTGGCGTCGCGCGCGGCTGCCGACACCGGAGCCCAGCCTGCGACCTTGTAAGTCTTGGCCGGGTCGATCGGCTTGCCGCCCAAGGTCATGTCGCGAATCCGCGAGCCGATCTTCGCGTCCGGTTCACAGGCGTACTGCATGCCGCCGACGCGCACCATGTCGCCACCCTGCTGGTAGTACGGATCGTCGTTGAACAGGTTGTCGCAGACATCCTCGAGGATGGTCTTGATGGTGTCGCCCTTCATCTCGGTGAGCGTCGTGTACGGATAGCTCATCGCCGTTTGCGTCATCAGATCCTCCATCGTGATCGATTGCCCCGGCAGCAGGCTGGCGCCCCAGCGGAAGCCGGGGGAGAACGCGATCTCGGCATCCTTCTGCTTCAGCAGCGCGTCGAGGATCACCTGATCAAAGGTGCCGTTGAAGTTGCCGCGCCGGTACAGCAGGCCTTCGGTGACGGCGAGCTTCTCGTTCAGCTTGTCGAGGTAGGGCTTGCGGTGACGATCGATCAGCGCCTGCATCTCGGCATCGGCCGGCAGCAGGTTCGAGAACACCGGCAGCAGGTGGTAGCGGAAGTCCGATACCTTGCCGTCGACGACCTTGAAGTCGAGGACGCCGAGGAACTTGCCGGCGCTGCCCGCATTGGTGACCAGCGTTTTGCCGCTGGCATTGGCCACACTGACCGGCTTGGCGACGCCATCGTGGGTGTGGCCACCAAGGATCGCGTCGATGCCGGTGACCCGACTGGCCATCTTCAGGTCAACGTCCATGCCGTTGTGCGACAGCACCACGACCACCTTGGCGCCCTTGGCGCGGGCTTCGTCGACGGTCGCCTGCATGCGCGCGTCCTGGATGCCGAACGACCAGTCCGGCACGAGATAGGCGGGGTTGGCAATCGGTGTGTAAGGGAATGCCTGGCCAATGATTGCGACCGGCACCTTGTTGATCTCGCGGATCACGTACGGCTTGAACACCGGATCGCCGAAATCGGTGGTGGCGACATTCTGGGCGACAAACTCGACCTTGCCGTCGAAATCCTTGGCGATGATCTCCTGCACGCGGGCCGCACCCAGCGTGAATTCCCAGTGCCCGGTCATCACATCCACACCGAGCAGCTTGCAGGCATCGACCATGTCCTGGCCGTTGCTCCACAAGGCGGTGCCCGAGCCCTGCCAGGTGTCACCGCCATCGACCAGCAGTGCTCCCGGCCTGCTGGCGCGCATCCGCTTGACCAGCGTCGCCAGATGCGCGAAGCCACCGATCTTGCCGTAGCGCTTTGCGGCCGCGGTGAAATCGAGGCAGGAGAAGGCGTGCGCTTCGATCGAGCCGGCCTTGATGCCGAAAGTCTTCAGCAGGTTTTCGCCGACCAGGTGCGGCACCTTGCCGCGCATGCCGGCAATGCCGAGGTTGACGTCCGGCTCGCGAAACCAGTTCGGCAGCAACTGGGCATGGCTGTCGGTGAAGTGCAGCAGGCTGACGTTGCCGAACGGCGCGATGTCATACAGCGCATCACGATTGCCGGCCAGCACCGGCAGGCTGTCGAGCATCAGGCCATTGGCGCTGGCAATCGCCAGCACATTGAGAAATTCGCGACGGTTCAGTGACATGGGCGGGTCGGCAGGGGTTACGAGCCGTGATGGACAAACCGGCAGTAGACAAAGCGCTGTGCATTGCCGGACGGCGTCCGGTGGATTTCGTGACGCGTCTCCAGCAGTTCGAAGGCGTCGCCCAGCGTTGCCGCGATGGTCAGCGCGCTGTGCCGCTGCACCGGCAGGCCGCTGCACTTCTGCGGGCCGTCTTCTGCGAAGCTGCCAATGACGAGCTGGCCGCCGGGCCGAACCGAGGCTTCGGCCAGCTGCCGGTAACGCGCGCGGTCGGCGGGATCGGTCAGGAAATGAAACACCGCACGGTCATGCCAGACCGCGTACTCGCGCAGCAAGGTGGCGTCGAGCAGATCGATCTCGAGCCAGCGGACGCTCGCGGCCGCTGCTCCCAGCCGCTGGCGGGCGACAGCCAGTGCAGCGGCGGAGATGTCGAGCACGCTCAAGTCCTGCCAGCCGGCCTCGAGCAGCGCGTCGACAAGGGTTGAGGCCCCACCGCCGATGTCGATCAGCGGCAGGCTGCGGTCATCGCTGGCAGCGGCAATCAGTTCCAGCGACACCGTCGGCCGCAACTGATACCAACTGGTGGTGGTGGCCGGCTTCGAAGTCCAGGCCCGCTGCCAGTGCTCGCGCCGCGCGTCGCCCGGATCGGCGGACACGGCAGGTTCTGACAGCATGGTGCTCACTGATTCACCGGCGAGGCCGGATCAAGCAGCAGGGCCGTGAGGTCCTTCATCTGCTGTTCGTTGAGGATGCCCTTGTGGCCGAAGCGCGGCATCAGCGAGCACGGCATGTACGCCTGCGCGTTGTAGATCTTCTCGTACGTGTACTTCTGTATCGCTTCCGACTGGCCGCGCAGCTTGCCGTAGCCCAGCAGGCTGGGACCGATGGTGCCGTGGGCGATCTCGGCCTTGGTGATCTGGTGGCAGGCGTAGCAGTTGCCGCCCGGCACGGTGCCCGGTTTGTCGGAGAACTGCAGGCCGACGCCGCTCTGGGCAATCTTCTCGCCGCTCTTCCAGTCGCCCAGCAGACCGCCCTCGGGATACTTCAGGGTCGCCTGCTGGCTTTGGACAATGGCCGATGCGATATCGCCAGTCGGCTTGCCGCGCGCTGCGCTGCATTGCTTCTGCACCTCGTCCTGCACCAGACGCTGTTGCCATTCCGGGCTCGCCGAGGTGAACGAGGAGGACAGCGCAGCGGCTGCCTTGGCATCGATGCTGGCCGGTTCGCCGCTGGTCTGCGGCGCGGCACAGCCGGCGGCGCAACCGACGATGGCCAGTGCGGTGAGGGTGATTCTGATCGGGTTCATGTCGGGATCCAGTCGGGCGTTCAGCGCTTCAGGCCGGGAGCCGCCATCTGGCCGCCGGCGGCCTGCACGCCCATGTAGACCGTCAGGTCGGTGATGACGTCGGCGCCGTAGTCGGCGAGGGGCATGCGCTGCTGGCGCAGGCAGTCGGTGATGCGGTTTTCCATCGACCGCACCGTGCCCTGCGACACGCGGTAGGCCGGCCAGGTCGCGAAGATCGGCTTCGCCTCTGCCGGTTCCGTCAGGTTCGGAAGCACCTGCAGGCGGATGCGCGTACCGCTGGTGCTGTGGCAGGTCGAGCAGGCGAAGTCATACGGCCCCGCGCGGAAGTGGAACAGTTTCTCGCCGACGGCGTAGGCCTCCTTTTCCTTCGGGTGCGTCTGCGGAACAGCAATCACGGCCCCCTTCGATTCGCTGGCGATCCAGGCGACGAGCGCCTCGATATCCGAGGCGTCGGTGTCCGTGGAAAAGTGGTTTTTCTCCGCTTCTACGCGGTTCAGGCCTTGCAGGTCGATCATGCAACTGACCAGGCGCATCTCCAGATCCTGGACACGGCCGGTGTCGGCAAAGTAGCGCGGTAGTTGCGCAAGCGCGCCCTTGACCACGCCTGGTCCCAGGCCGAGATCGCAGGCTTCAAGCGAGGCATTCTTCGGCCCGCGCTTCTTCGACCAGAATTCCCGGCCCTTGATCTCCCAGAGTTCCGCCGGATTGTCGTCGGCGAGCATGTCGCGATAGGCGGCGATCGAGTCCTCGACGGATGCTTCCTGGGCGAGCGCAATGCCGCCCGAACTTAGCAGCAGGCTCGCTGCAGCTGCGGCAATGTTTCTGTTCATTCTGGGGTCCTGAGAATGGAGCTGGAGGTCACGGCCGAATATAGGCGTGGCCTTCGCGGGCCTGCAGTCGGGCGATTTCTGCAACACCCGATGGCACCACCACGGCTTCCGGATTGATCTTGGCGACAGCGATGTCGCGCGATCGCAAGGTGTTAGCGCAGATGCGGAATTCGACGCCGCGCGCGGTTAAGGCCGCGACTGAGGCGTCGAACGGCTGACCGTTGCTGTCCGTGGCGGCGTCAAGCAGGAAATCGATGCCGTGGCCCAACGCCACGACCACAATCTTTGCTGTCGGATCGGCGTTGAGGTGGTTGTGGATGTTGCGCATGCCCCGGAGTGCCTGCTCCGCACCTTCACTGAAGTGATAGACGACGCGGATCGGCTCGCTGGCCGCCGTGCCCCGCTTCGACGCGGCAGCTGCCTGAACCGGGATGGGGGGCGCCGCCATCGCGATCAGGACAAGCAGCGACAAACACGCTGTCCACGAGCAATGGCGGCGACTCGGCATCAGGCGATCACGCCTTCGTCGGTGCGGGTGTCGGCCTTGGAGTCGATCCAGGTGACGATGACCTTGTCGCCCTTGGCCGCGCCCTTGAACTTGAAGGACAGGAACGGATTTTTCGACACCGATGCGCCCCACTGCGCGCTCATGACGGTCTTGCCGTTGCAGGTCGCAGTGACTTGCTGGATGAAATGCGCCGGCACGGCGTTGCCATCGGCGCCCTTGCGCTGGCCGGTTTCCATCGGATGGCTCATCAGCACTTTCACTTCGACGACATCGTCCGTCATCGAGGCGCGAATCTTCATTGGGTCAGCCATATCTCTTGCTCCTCATTAGCGTGGTCGGCGCCTTCTTGCGGTCCGACCGGAATACCGGTCCAGCTGAACGCCGGGTGTTCGACGGTGCGCGGGCAGCGCCCGCGCTCCGCATTACCCGCCGCAGCCGCCGAGCGTGACTTTCACTTCCTTGACCGCCGAGTAGAACTTGCCGTCGGCCTTGACCAGGGCATAGACGTTCGAGGTCTGACCCATCTTCACGCGCGTGGTGATCGAGGGCTCAGTGCCCTCGGCAATATCGAACACGGCAGTCAAGGGATTCGGATTCTTTTCGACAAATACCGAAATCGACTGGGTATTGGGAATCTTCGAGCTGATCGAGACGGGGACCACCGCGCCGTTCTCGGCGATGTCCGGCGCGGTGAAGCTGATTTCCGCGCTCGAAGTCGGTTCGCTGCCGCCCATGCCCTTGATGGCCCCGGCGAGGTCGGTGGCTCCGAAGGCCGGCTTGTTCCAGTCCGCTGCGAAGGCGAAGCCTGGCTTCAGCAGGCCGGCGCCCATCAGGGCATGGCGGTCGACACCAACGATATGCGCGTCGACAAGCTGGTTGCCAATTTGCGGCATCCATCGCTCGACGGCAGCGGGCAGAGGCGCCAACTCGAGCTGATCAAC
>CAYPJK010000102.1:0-8068 GCA_964411025.1 uncultured Nevskia sp. | reverse complement strand
ATCATGATCGGCACCTACGTGCTCAGCCACGGCTACTACGACGCCTACTACCTGCAGGCGCAGAAGGTTCGCCGGCTGATCTACGATGATTTCAAGCGCGCGTTCGCTGAGGGCATCGACCTGATCCTCGGCCCGACCGCCACCGATGTCGCCTTCAAGTTCGGCCAGAACAGCGACGACCCGGTCGCCATGTACCTGAACGACATCTACACCATCGCCGCCAACCTGGCCGGCATTCCGGCGATGAGCCTGCCCTGCGGCTTCGTCGACGGCCTGCCGACCGGCTTCCAGCTGATGGGCAATTTCTTCAGCGAAGCGCGCATGCTGAACGTCGCGCACCAGTATCAGCAGGCCACCGATTTCCACACGAAGTGGCCGACGGAGTACGCCTGACGGGCGATGGGCTGCAGGTCGCTGGCGGGACGCCGTACTCGAATCTGTAATTTTCCAAAAAGCTTAATAAAATCAAAAACTTGATCGGATGCTGAGCCCCAGACCGTAGCGGCTGAGCAAGCCATCATTAGAGATTAGTTAGAAATTCGTTAGGAATTCGTTGGAATTCCGTTGGGAATTTGGGGCGCACACCCTGAGATGTTCGCGAAGACGCCCAGAAATGGGGCGCGCTCATCACGCTCACTCAGGGAAGCTGCCATGTCGGGACCCAATCGGTCGTTGCGCATCCGTTCATCGTCGTCTCCGCGGCCTGCGCTGCGGCCATGGTCGGCGTGGATCAGCGCGTTCGCGCTGGCAGCTTTGGCCGGCTGCAATGGTTCCGGGCCGGGCGGCGGCAATGCGGCGAGCCCGCAGCTGACGGCGATCGGTGATCCGTCAGCCGTCACCAGTACCGGCGGGCCGATCAGCCCGAATGGCGACGCCGAGTCGGTCACGCTGGCCCATGCGGGCGACCGCACCGAATACGTCTTCACCGGACTCGCCGGCCAGTCGATCTCGGTCGCCACCCGTGGCGGCAATTTCGCCGACAACTGCCAGGTCCAGCTCAAGCTGCTCGACGCCGATGGTTATGACGTCGGCGATGCCGTCTGTGCCGGGCAGTCCGGCAGCCTGCCGGCCACGGTGCTGCGCAAGGACGGCAACTACCGCCTCGTGCTGAAGTCCGGCAGCGAGGCTGCGGGCCGGCTGTCGATGTCGCTGACGGCCGATGCCGGCCCCGCCAGCATCACTCCGCGGGCCCGTGCGCTTCGTGCATTGCGCGCTCCTGGGGCGGGCGAATCGATCCGCTACGGCTTCGTCGGCAGGCTGGGCAGCCGCATCACGGCGCGGGCCGCTCGGCCGACCGGGCGCATCGCTCCCGAGTCCTGCGTCTACACGCTGCGGCTTATCGGTCCGGACGGCCGCGCCCTTGGCGAGCCGACCTGCGCCGATGCCGGCACCACGCTGCCGGCGCTGGCGGCGGAGTCGGACGGTGTTTACCAGCTCGAAATCCGCAACATCGGCACCGGTGCCGATCAGGCGCGGCTGCCGAAGCTGCAGGTGTTCCAGTCGCAGGACGTGGTCGGCAGCATGACGAGCGCGGCCAGTGCCAAGGACGGCATGACCGCCCGTGCGACGATCGCCCAGCCGGGCCAGCGCAGCCTGATGCACTTCCAGGGCCGCAACGGCGAGCGCTACCGCCTGCTTGCCAGCGAGTCGAAGATCGCGAGCGAGGCGGCCCCGCCCAGCGACACGCCGCGTTTCGACTGCGATGAAACCCGGCTGTCGGTGCTGCGTCCGGATGGCAGCGAACTGGTCAGCAACCGTTACTGCGGCGCGGCCGGCTACATCAAGCCGTTCGCGCTTGATGCCAGCGGCGAATGGACCGTGGTCACCGAATCCACCACCGGCAGCACCGGCAGCGCGCGGCTCGCGCTGATGCCGGTCAGCAGCTCGGAGGCGTCCACCAACGCGGTGCTCGGCACCATCCCGACCAACGGCTCGCCGGTGACCGCGACGATCAGCACACCGGGGGAAACGGCAGACTTCACGTTTGCCGGCACGGCCGGCCGGCGCTTCAGCCTGCTACCGACGGATGCCAGCTTCCCCGATTCGAACGATTACACGCGGCTGTTCCTCGTACGGCCGGACGGCAGTATCCGCAATTCGGTGACCTGCTTTGACAGCACCGACTGCCTGCTCGACCCGTTCGACGGCAGCACCAGCAGCGCCACGGCGCTCGATACCAGCGGCACCTGGACGGTCAGCCTGCACGCGCTGTTCGAGAACAGCACCGGCAGCGCCAAACTGCGGCTGTACACGGTCACGGACCAGACCGGCGCGATCGCCAGCAACGGCACGGCCGCCACGTCGACGATCACCGTGCCGGGCCAGCGCAGCATCTTCACGTTCGCCGGCACCGCCGGGCAGCGTTATTCGGCCGTGACTTCGGCCTCGACGCTGACCAACGCGCACAACGTGTACTTCCGCCGGCCGGACGGCAGCCTCGTGTACGCATTCCAGGGGTACGCCGGAGCCAGCGTTTCGGGCGATCTGCGGCTGGACCAGACCGGCGACTGGGCGGTCGTGCTCGATCCGTTCCAGCGCGATACCGGCAACACGACGGTGCAGCTGTACCAGCCGACCGACCAAGCCGGCAGCATCGCAACCAATGGCACGGCGACTACGGTGAACATCACCCAGCCCGGCCAGAACGCTGCGCTGACGTTCACGGCCACGGCGGGCCAGCGATTGAGTCTGGCGATCAGCAACGTGACCCTGGGCGACTGTGTGAGCTTTGCCTACAACTTCAACATCCGGCTGGTTCGGCCGGATGGCAGCGAGCGACTCGTCACCCAGCAGTATTACTGCAACGACAGCTACCTCGATCTCGGTGTCGCCGAGCAGGGCGGCACGTTCACATTGATCCTCGATCCGCAGGGCGCGGCCACCGGTTCCGCGAGCCTGCAGCTGTATGCGGCGACCGACCAGACCGGCACGATCGCGACCAACGGCACCGCCGTGACGTCGACGATCACCACGCCGGGCCAGCGCAGCCGCTTCACGTTCAGCGGCATGGCCGGTCAGCGTTACAGCACGCTGCTCAGCAACAGCACCCTGAACAGCACCCTGACCCCGGGCGGCAGCGGCGCGCTGTACTTCGTCAGGCCGGATGGCAGTCAGGTCAACGCGACGGGCTACCGCGGTTCGGGCGTGTTTCGTGATGTCTATACGCTCGACCAGACCGGCACCTGGACGGTGGTCGTGGATCCCAACGACCGCGATACCGGCACGGCCCGCGTGCAGTTGTACCTGGTCACCGACCCGACCGCTGCGATTGCAACCAATGGCACGGCGACCACCGCGACGATCACCACGCCGGGCCAGAACAGCCGGCGGAGCTTCAGCGGCACCGCCGGCCAGCGGCTCAGCGCCCGGCTGAGCAATGCGGCGTTCACCACGAACGGCTGCGGTAACTTTTACTTCCTGCGGCCGGACGGCAGCCGTCTGGCCAATTCGGGCTACTGCAGCGATGCGTTCATTGACGTCACGACGCTGGACCAGACCGGCACCTGGACCTTGGTGGTCGACCCGAGCGATGAAGGCACCGGCAGCGCCAGCGTCCAGCTCCACCTCGTCACCGACCAGGCCGGCAGCATCGCGACGAATGGCACGGCGCAGCCCGTCAGCATTTCGACGCCGGGCCAAAACAGCCGGTTCACGTTCAGCGGCACCGCCGGGCAGCGGTACAGCGCACGGGTTGGCGCGGCGACGTTCGGGAACAACAGCTGCTTCTCGGCCTACTTCGTTGGTCCGGATGGCACACGGGTGAGCCGCAGCGATTCTTGCGCCGCCGATCAGTTCATCGAGCCCTACGTCCTTGACCAGACCGGTACCTGGGCGCTCGTCGTCGACCCCAGCGGTGCCGATACCGGCAGCGCCAGCGCGCGGCTGAACCTCGTGACCGATCAGGCGGCGGCCATCACCTACGGCGGCGCCGCGGTCGCTTCAAGCATCACGGTGCCGGGCCAGCGCAGCCTGCTGAGCTTCACCGGCGCGGTCGGCGACAACGTCACCGTGACCGTCCGCGACGCCGTGTTCTCGGCCAACGGCAGCGGGGCGCTGAATCTGGTGCGGCCGGACGGCAGCACGCTGGTGTTCGGCAGCTACGGCCACACCGGCACCGGCGCGGTGTCCGGCAGCCTCAGCAGCATCGTGCTCGACCAGGCCGGCAGTTGGACCATCGTGCTCGATCCTTTTGCCGAGCAGACCGCGACCGCGAGCGTGCGGCTGGTGCGCAACGGCACCGGGCAGTCGCCGACGACGACGCCGGAGCGGGCGGCCGTCGGCCCGATCAACCCGAACGGCACGGCGGTATCCGTCAACATCACGACCGCCGACCAGCCAGCGAGCTACAGCTTCACCGGCACGGCCGGCCAGCGCTTCGGCGTGCTGGTCAGCAACCCGGCGTTCAGCGGTGGCGGCGGCGACCTCTACCTGCGACGGCCGGATGGGCAACTCGTCCCGTTGCTTAACCGGCAAGCCGGCTTCTCGCGCTTCCTGTCGGAAACCGCGTACTTCGAGCCGGTCACGCTGGATCAGTCCGGCACCTGGCGCGTCTTGCTGCAGCCGTTTGGCACTGGCACCGCGGCGCTGAGCCTGATTTCGGCCGCCGATCAGACCGGCACGATTGCAACCACTGGCACGGCGGTGACCGCGACGATCAGCCGGCGCGGCCAGGCCAGCCGTTTCACGTTCACCGGCACGCCGGGGCAGTTGCAGAGCGTGCAGGTGAGCAATCCGACGGCCTGCGAGGCGTTCGGCTGCGGACTAGTGGTGCTCCGGCCGGATGGCAGTGTCGTGGCGGGCGCTTACGCCGACGGCAATGGCGGGTTTACCGATCAGTTCCGGATCGACCAGATCGGCACCTACACGGTGCTGCTCGACCCGTACGGGCCGGGCACCGGCTCGGCATCCGTCCGGCTGTACACGGCAACCGATCAGACCGCCGCGATCAACAGCAATGGCACGGCGGCGAACGTCAACATCACGGTGCCGGGCCAGAATGCGGTATTCACGTTCACCGGCACCGCCGGGCAGCGGTACAGCGTGCGGGCCGACAGTTCGACGTTCGGCTATTTCGGCGCGACCTTGTCGCTGCGCGCGCCGGATGGCCGGCTGATCGGCAGCCAGAACGCGTTCGGAGACGGTGCGGGCGCGTTCATCGAACGCGTCACGCTGGATCAGTCCGGCACCTGGTCGGTGCTGTTCGATCCGCAGCGCGATCTCACCGGCACCGCCCGCGTGCAGTTGTTCCTCGCGACCGACCAGTCCGGCACGGCGCCGAGCAATGGCACGACGGTCAATGCCAGCATCACCACACCCGGGCAGCAGGCTGCGTTCAGCTTCAATGGCACGGCGGGCCAGCGTTATGCGGTGAACATCAGCAATGCGACGTTCGCGTCCGGTGCGCAGGTCTACATGCAGCGGCCAGATGGCACGACAGTCGGCAATGGCTATGTCGCGACCGGCGACGGCTTCCTCGAGCCGGTGCTGCTGGACCAGACCGGCAACTGGACGATGGTGCTGGACCCGTACTACGACGACACTGGCTCGGCGACGTTGCGGCTGCTGCAAATCACCGACCAGACCGCGGCGATTGCCAGCAACGGCACGGCGGTGACGGCGACGATCACGACGCCGGGGCAGCGCAGCCTGTTCACATTCGCCGGCAGCATCGGCCAGCGCTACAGCGTGCGGGTCAGCAACGCGACGTTGGCGACGTTTCCGTCATACGCCGCACTGCAGTTCCGCCGCCCTGACGGCAGCGTCGTCGGTGTGAGCGGCTTCTACGATCCGGGCACCTTCTTCGATCCCGACAACAGCAGCTTCGTGCTCGATCAGACTGGCAACTGGGCGCTGGTGCTGGACCCCGGCGGGGCGTCCACCGGCAGCGCCAGCGTGCAGCTGTATCTGGCTGACGCTGCGACCGGCACGCCGGCGACCGAAGGCACACCGCTTAATACGCCGATTGCCATTCCCGGCCAGTACGGCCTCTACCGCTTCACGGCCACGGCCGGCCAGCGCTACGACCTGCAGTTCACCGGTTCGACGTTCCAGTACGACTCCGACCCGAGCGGCAGCAGCGGCTGTGCGGCCAGCTACTCGTTGCTGCGGCCGGATCTCAGTGCGTACGCCCTGTCGGGCAGCCCGATCGCCGGGAATACCTGCCAGCCGGGCTCGGCCATCCGCAACATCGCGCTCGACACCGATGGTCCGTGGACCGTGCTACTGAACCCGCAGGGCGAGTCCACCGGCACGGCGCAGCTCAGCGTGATCGTGAAAGGCGCGCCGGTGCCGACGTACTGGGCGGACTTCACCAGCGCCACGCCGGGACTGCCGGGCAGCGCCGCCGGCAGCATCGGCGCGCCGATCCCGGTGACGTTCACCTATCGCGGCGAAGTCGGCGAGCTGAGCAGCATCAATGGCGGCTTCTCGCCGTGGACGCCGGTCAGCACCTACGCCGGCGGCACGATCCAGGATGCCCCGGCAATCCAGGACGGCATTGCGCTGATCGGCGGCAGCACCGCCAGCAATACCGTCACGTTCTCGCGGCCGGTGCGCAATCCGGTGCTGGCGATCTCCGGTCTGGGCAGCGGGAGCGACGTCGCGTCCTACCAGTTCGGCGGCCAGCCGTTCACGGTGCAGAGCGGTGGACCGTCGAGCAACTACGGGGGCCAGTCGATCCTGTCGTCCGCCAGCAGCGTGATCGGAGCAGATGGCAACGGCACGGTGCAGTTCAACGGCACCTTCAGCGCGATCAGCTGGACCAACCCGACGGCCTCGCCGAACCACGGCAACACCGGCTTCACGGTCGGCATTCCGCTGCAGCCGCCGCCGGCGCCGACCGGCGTCACGGCAACGCCGGCGAGCACGCAGGTGACGGTGACGTGGGCGGCCGCGCAGACGGCGGCCAGCTACAACGTCTACCGCAGCACCACCGCGAACGACCCGGCCCCGGTGCTGGCGGCGAGCGGCGTGACCGGCACATCGACCGTGGTGACCGGCCTCGTCAACGACACGCCGTACTTCTTCAGCGTGGCCGGCGTGAATGCCGGGGGCACGGGTGCGCGGTCGACCGAAGCCACGGCAACCCCGGGGCCGACGATCCGCATCGACGACGTCAGCGTCACCGAGGGCAACACCGGCACGACCAGCGCCACGTTCACCGTGAGCCTGTCGCGGGCGGCCAGTTCGACCGTCACCGTGGCCTACGCCACGGCCAACGGCACTGCGACGGCCGGCAGCGACTACGTGGCCACCAGCGGCACGCTGAGCTTCACCGCCGGGCAGACCAGCAAGACCGTCGCGGTCAGCGTCAACGGCGACACGACGGCGGAGCCGGGCGAGACGTTCTTCGTCAACCTGACCGCGCCGACCAACGCCACGATCGCCGACAGCCAGGGCCAGGGCACGATCAGCAACGATGATCTGCCGAGTCTGAGCATCAACGACGTGAGCATCGCCGAAGGCAACAGCGGCACCAGCAATGCGACGTTCACGGTCAGCCTGTCGACCGCAGCCGTCGCGCCGGTGACGGTGGCGTTCGCAACGGCAGATGGCACGGCGACGGCGGGCAGCGACTACACGGCGGGCAGCGGCACGGTGAGCTTCGCGGTCGGGCAGTCGTCGCAGACGATCACCGTTCCGGTCGTCGGCGAGCTGCTGGTCGAGGGCAACGAAACCTTCGTCGTCAACCTGAGCAGCCCGAGCGGGGCGACGATTGCCGACGGCCAGGGCAGCGGCACTATCTTCAACGACGACACCGCCGCGCGGAGCCTCAGCATAGACGCGGTGACCGACGGCGACTGCGACACGACCACCGCCGGCTTCACGGTCAGCCTGTCGGCCGCATCCGCCTTGCCGGTCACCGTGAACTACGCCACCGCCAACGGCACGGCCACCGCCGGCAGCGACTACGTCGCCACCAGCGGCACGCTGAGCTTCGCCGCGGGGCAGACGGCGCAGACCATCGCCGTGACCGTCAATGGCGACACGGCATCCGAGCCGAACGAAGGCTTTGTCGTGAACCTCAGCGTGGCCAGCGGCGCCACGATTGCCGACGGCCAGGGCGCCG
>CAYPJK010000101.1:0-8106 GCA_964411025.1 uncultured Nevskia sp. | reverse complement strand
GGCAATCACGTGCACGGCGATCAGCCGGCTGGCCACCTGCATCGCCGGCTTCAGGCCCAGATCGGCTGCCGTCCGCGCCGCCCGCGGGCTGGCGCCGTAGAGCATCAGGCCCGGCCGCACCCAGTCGACCCGCGCCTGCGGCCAGGCGATCAGGCCGGCGGAATTGGCAATCGAGCGAGCCCCCGGCAGATAGGCCATCGTCGCCTTGAAGGCGCTGATCTGGGTCGCGGTCATCGGGCTGTCGAGGTCATCGGCACAGGCCAGATGGGTGATCCAGCCCTGCAGCCGCCACTGCGGCTGGGCCAGCGCCGCCTTCAGCAGCGCGCCGGCCTCGGCGAGCGGAAAGCCGAGCCGGTGCATGCCGCTATCAAGCTTGAACCAGACCGCCAGCGGCGCCTCGAACGCCAGCCCCGCCAGCAGTTCGAGCTGCCAGCGATCATGGATGACGATCTCCAGCCCCAGCGTGGCAGCTTCCAGCGCTTCCTCGCGCGACAGCACGCCTTCCAGCAGCGCGATGCGGGTGGTGATGCCCGCGTCTCGCAAGGTCACGGCTTCCTCCAGACAGGCGACCGCGAAGGCGTCGACGCCAGCCTCGGCCAATACCCGCGCGACCGGCACCGCGCCGTGGCCATAGCCATCGGCCTTGATCGCCGCCATGACCTTCGACTGCGGCGCGAGCGCGCGGACGCGGCCCAGGTTGTGACGGATCGCCGACAGGTCGACCGTCGCGGTGACGCGGGAAATGGCCATTGCAGGGTGCGGACGAAAAACGCGGATCAGCCGTTGTACATGTACTCGGGCGCCAGGTTGTCGAAGCGCGTGTACTTGCCGAGGAAGGCGGTCTTGATCTTGCCGGTAGGGCCCGAACGCTGCTTGGCGATGATGATCTCGGCGGTGCCCTGCTGCGCCGATTCCTTGTTGTGGTAGTCGTCGCGGTAGACGAACAGCACCATGTCGGCGTCCTGCTCGATGGAGCCGGACTCTCGGAGGTCGGACATGATCGGCCGCTTGTCCTGACGCGCTTCCAGCGAGCGCGACAGCTGCGACAACGCGATGATCGGCACCTTCAGCTCCTTGGCCAGCGCCTTCAGCGAGCGCGAGATTTCCGAGATCTCGTTGGTGCGGTTCTCGCGGTTCGATGGCACCTGCATCAGCTGGATGTAGTCGACCACGATCAGCGCCAGCTTCGGATGCTTGGCGGCGATGCGGCGGGCGCGGCCGGCCAGTTCCTGCGGCGACAGCGAGCCGGTCTCGTCGATGAACAGCGGCGCTTCGCGCAGCAGGCCGCTGGCCGACACCAGACGGCTCCAGTCGCCGTCCTCCATGTCGCCGGAGCGCAGCGCCTGCTGGTCGATGCGGCCGAACGACGACAGCACGCGCAGTGCCAGCTGCTCGGCCGACATTTCCATCGAGAACACGGCGGTCGGCAGCTTCTGCTCGATCGCCACATGCTCGGCGATGTTCATCGCGAAGCTGGTCTTGCCCATGCCGGGTCGGCCGCCGACGATGATCAGATCGCCCGGGTGCATGCCCTGGGTCATTGCATCGAGATCGGTGAAGCCAGTCGGACAGCCGGCCAGGCCGTTCGGATTGGTGCGCAGCATTTCCAGACGGGCTTCGATGGCGTCCATCAGCGCCGGCATCTCCTTGGCCTGGCTGGCGGCCTTGGAACCGCGCGCGCGAATCGCGAACACGCCCTGCTCGGCGACATCGATCAGCGTGCCGGGCGGGCGGCCGTCCGGCTGGTAGCCGAGTTCGGCGATGTCCTGTCCCACGGCGATCAGGCTGCGCAGCACCGAGCGCTCGCGGACGATCTCCGCATAGGCCTTGATGTTGGCCGCCGACGGGGTATCCGCCGCCAGGGTGCCGAGGTAGCTCATGCCGCCGGCTTCGTCGAGCTTGCCCTGATGGCGCAGGTGCTCCGACAGCGTGACGAAATCGCAGGGCCTTCCGGCATTCAGCAGCTCGGCGATCGCTTTGAAGATCGTCCGGTGGTCCTGGGTGTAGAAGTCCTCCTCGGCCACCTGGTCGACCAGCTCGTACCAGGCGCGGTTGTTCAGCAGCAGGCCGCCGAGCACCGACTGCTCGGCCTCGATCGAATGCGGCGGGTGCTTCGGGCTGGCGGCCAGCCGCGGTGCCTGGGCAGGGTTCGGATTCGGGAACGGAGTGGCCATCATGATCTCTCGACTGACCTTGGAGCCTGCGCGCACGACGTTGCGGCTGCGACGGAACAAGCCCTGATTATCCTGTGGACAAACCGTGCAAAACCATCGGCTGCCACAAACGAATCGGCCCGCACGAGGCGGGCCGATCGCGACACGGAAGCGGCCGGAATCAGCCCTTCGCTTCCTCGATCACGACGATGATCGACGACTCGACTTCCGAGTGCAGGCGCACGGCCACCGTGTAGGTGCCGGTCACTCGCAGCGCGCCTTCCGGCATCTCGATCTCGCTCTTTTCGAGCTCGAACTTGGTGCCGACGGTGGCACGGGCGATTTCCGCCGGGCCGACCGAGCCGTACAGCTTGCCTTCATCGGCGGCCAGCGCCTTGATGGTGACGTGCTTGCCGGCCAGCGCTTCTGCGCGCAGCTTCGCGGCGTTCAGCGATTCGGCGTACTTCTTCATCAGTTCGGCCTTGCGAACTTCGAAGACTTCCTTGTTGCCGGCCGTCGCAGTCAGCGCCTTGCCCTGCGGCAGCAGATAGTTGCGGCCGTAGCCGGACTTGACCTTGACGACATCGCCGAGGTCGCCGAGCTTGTTCACCTTCTCGAGCAGGATCAGTTCCATGGGTCTTCTCCTTATTCGTGGGCGTCGGTGTACGGCAGCAGCGCCAGGTAGCGCGCGTTCTTGATCGCCGAACCCAGCTGGCGCTGGTAGCGTGCCTTGGTGCCGGTGATGCGGCTCGGCACGATCTTGCCGTTCTCGGACACGTACTGCTTCAAGGTCGCGAGATCCTTGTAGTCGATCCGGACGGTGCCTTCAGCGGTGAACTTGCAGCTCTTCTTCTTGCGGAAAAAACGGGACATGGCTTACGCGCCCTCTTCGGTCGTGGTGGCGGCATCGGCGGCAGCGGCCTCGCCTTCGGCATTGCGCTTGTATTCCGGCTTCTTGTCTTCTTCCGGCGCCTTGAACAGCGGCGACTGCTCGGTTTCCGCCTTGTCCATGCGAATCACCAGCTTGCGGATGACGGCGTCGTTGAAGCGGAACGCGCTTTCCAGTTCCTTCAGGACGGCATCGGAGCACTCGATGTTCATCAGCACGTAGTGCGCCTTGTGCAGCTTGGCGACCGGGTAGGCCAGCTGGCGGCGGCCCCAGTCTTCCATGCGGTGCACGGCACCACCGTCGGACTCGACCATGCTCTTGTAACGCTCGATCATGGCCGGAACCTGATCGCTCTGGTCCGGATGGACCATGACCACGACTTCGTAATGACGCATCGGAACTCCTGAAAACAGCCTTGTGGATGCGGTCCGGCGGTCGCCGGACCTGGCAGTCCCCCGCAAATCGACTCACGTGCAACGGGCGGTGGGACAAGGTTTTCCGGGACGGCGGACCCGCAGCCAGCCCGGAAAGGTCGCGGAGTTTACGGGTTCGGCGGAAGCGGCGCAAACGCGCCGCCCGACGGCATCCGGTGTCAGGGCGTGATCACGCAGCAGCGCGGGTTCGACAGCAGTTCGCGGGCCCGCGCCTCGCCGGCATCGACATCCACCGGGCGCAGGCGCTTGCGCATGCCGGTCAGCAGCTGATCGAAACGTGGCGTCAGCCGCGCCACGGCCTGGATCTGGTCGAGCGCACGGAAATGGGCATAGGCCTCGATGTCGTCCTGCGGCAGCACTTCGCCGCCGGCGTACCAGCCGGCCATCGTCCACAACGCCGACACCGAACCTGCCTCGCGGGCCCGGCTGGTGTAATCGATCGCCTCGGCCTGCAGCGCTTCCTGTCGGGCGCGCAGTTCCGGCGTGCATTCGGCCAGTGACTCGCAGTAGTCATCGGGCGGCAGACGCATCGGCAGGTTGATCTGCGCTTCGATGACGCCGGCATCGGCGGACTTCTTCAGCCAGTCGCGAAAGCCCTGGCGGGCGGCCGCCGGAATGCCGTCGCATTGCGTGAACTGGTGGCGCAGCGTGGCGATTTCCGCCTTTGGCGAATCGACGTCCCAGCGACCGCGACGACGGGTCTGGTGGATCGTCTCGACTTCCGCTTCCAGCGCATCGGCGCTGGCCGGCACTTCCCGGCACTCGAACAGCAGGTTGCCGAGCCGGTACTGCGACAGCGCATTGCCGCTCTCCGCTTCCGGCAGCAGTTTCGCGTACGCGTCGGCGAAGCGGCCGGCCGGCAGCGCGATGCGCGGCCGGCGCACCAGCCGAACCGCGATCCCGGATTCGACGACCGCGCTCTGCACCGTCTGGCGCGGCGCCAGCCCGACGGCCGGCGGCATCGCCGGCAGCGGCAGGGCCGGCACCTCCGGCGACGGCTCGGGCTCCGCCGGCGGCGCGAGGCCCGTCGGCTCGTCCGGCGTCAGGACCTGCCAGCCGATCATGAGCGCCAGCAGCGCGGCGATCAGCAGTGCCCACCGGCGCCCGGGCTTCACGTCAGTTCACTTCTTGCGCGCGACCTTGGCCGGCTTGTGGCTGCGCTGGCGATAGGCCTCGTAGAGACACACCGCAGCCGCCACCGACACGTTCAGGCTTTCGATGCGCTCGCCCTTCATCGGAATGCGCACCACGCGATCGCAGCATTCCCGGGTCAGGCGCCGCAGACCTTCGGCCTCGCCGCCCATCACCAGCACCAGCGGGCCGGTCAGGTCGACATCAAACAGCGACTCCTCACCCTCGCCGGCCAGGCCGACCACCCAGTAGCCCAGCTGCTTGAGCTGCTCCAGCTTGCGGACCAGGTTGGTCACCGCCACCACCGGCACGCGCTCGGCAGAGCCGGCCGCGGCCGAACGGGCAGCCGGCGTCAGGCCGACGGCGCGATCCTTCGGGATCACGACCGCATCGACGCCGACCGCATCCGAGGTGCGCAGGCAGGCGCCGAGGTTGTGCGGGTCCTGAACGCCATCGAGCGCAAGGATCAGTCGCTCGGGCGTGGCCGGCAGGTCGATGATTTCCTCGCCGCCGAGGTCGGAGGCCTCGATCGCCGCCAGTACACCCTGATGGCGCAGGCCGGGTGCCCGGATGTCGAGAATGTCACGGGCCACCTTGCGCACCGTGATGTTGCGCTTGGCGGCGAGGTCGATCAGCTTCTCGGCACGCGCATCGCGGCGGGTTTCGGCCAGCAGGATCTCGCGCGGCTTGACGCCGCCATCCTCGATCGCCGCGATGACGGCGTGGAAGCCGCCGATGTAGGTCTCTGCCATGAATGCGCTACCGGGTGGAATGCGGCGCGCAGTTTACGACTGTCGGCCGTCGCGTGAGCCCGGCAGCGGCGCGAAATAGCCGGCTGCCAGCAGGATCGCGCCAACGAACAGGAACGCCGCGATACGCGCCAGGGTACCGGTGCCGGCGGTGTCGACGGCGAACAGCTTGATCGCCACCACGGTCATCAGGCCGCCGCCGACCAGCCAGAGGCCGCGCAGACCTCGGCGCGCGGCGATCCACATGACGCCGCAGCCGGTCAGGCTCCAGACCACCGAGACGCTGGCCTGCAGGAGGGCCGAGTCGAGCAGCGCCGCGCCTTTCAGCGGCGTGCCGCAGCTGTAGTGCAGCCCGCGCACCAGCGCGCTGTTCAGCCAGATGAAGGCCACCACCGCCGTCAGCGCAGCAGGCAGATGCTGCATCGCCGGCGGCCAACCCGGTGCCCCGTGCCACGGCAGCAGCGCAGGTTCACGGCGGCGCCATGCGTAGGCCAGCACGCAGGCCACTGCCAGCACGGTGACATCGAGCGGATTCAGCAGCGGCCAGGTCCGAAGCGGCGCGGCGTTGCCGTTGGCGTACAGCGCTGCGATCACGATCCAGCCCAGCAGCCACAGCGCCAACGGTGCCGCCAGCCAGCGCGCGTAAAGCGGCCGGTGGCCGGCCATCGGCCCGCTGTCTGGAAAGCGGGTGACGAAGGCCAGCGCGCTGGCCGGCGCGATGCCGGCCGCCAGCCACGGCCAGTCGCCGCCCAGCTGGTCGCGCAGATGCCAGGCCAGCTCCAGGCCGCCGAGCCAGACCTTCAGCAGCGCCGGCAGCACATGCGAGGCGGGCCGCGGCGCCGGCGACGGGATCGGCGGCGCGCCTGGGACCGCAGCGCGCTCCCAGCGCCACAGCACCGCGTAATGGACGACGAGCAGCAGCAGCCAGCCGAGCGCCCCGCCCTGGTATGACGGCCGATGGTCGAGCGCGACCGCAAGCCCCGCGAGCGCGAACAGCAGGGCGGTGACTTCGCCGAGCTGCAGCAGCCAGGCCCAGCCCAGCCGCAGCCCGGCCACGGCCAGCAGCGCGACGCTGACTGCGCCGAAAGCCAGGTCAACGCCCGTGGCCCAGGCCGGCGCCAGCGGATCGAGCTGCGCCATGCCGGCGTACAGCCACCAGACCAGCGCCCAGACCGCCGCCGCGCGCGACAGGGTCTTGCCGCGCGCACGCCATAGCCAGGCGCCACTGGCGAAACCGGCGGCCGCCAGCAGCGCCGCGCCCGGGACGCCGACGGCGAACAGCGCGCGGCCGGCCTCGGGCTCCGTTCCGCTGCCGTTGCCGATGGCGATCAGCTGCGCAGCGCCGGCCAGCAGCTGGATCAGCAGACCGAAGCCGAGCGTCCAGCGCCGCTGCTGGCGCAGGCCAAGCCAGACCGCGCCAGCCCCTTCCAGCGCCCAGGTGGCCGCGGTCGCCTGCTCGTCCCAGTACAGCGGAACGGCCAGGCTCAGCAGCACCACGCCAATCGCCATGAAGGCCAGCGCGGTGGTTTGCCAGTGCCGGCGGCCGCTGTGAAGCAGTGCTGCGGCGACCAGCAGGTAGAAGGCGCCGAAGCCGGCGGCGCTGACCGCAAGACCGTGCGGGAAGTCGATGACCAGGCTCGCCTGCAGCGACAGCACGATCGCCGGCAGCCCGAACAGCAGGCTGCCGGAGGCGAATCCGCGCCGTTCGCCGCCGCGCGCCGACAGCACGGTGACAGCGATGTACATCGCGAAGAACAGCAGCAGGAAGAATTCCGTGCCGGCAAACCATTCCAGCCGGTAGGCGGTGGCGCGCCACAGCGCGGTGATGACGAACGTGAAGGTGAAGCCCAGCAGGTTCAGCAGCCCCCAGCCGCGTGCGGCGGCCACTGCGAACACGCCCAGGTTCAGCACCGTGTAGTAGCCGAACAGCAGCCAGTGGCTGCCGTCGCCACCGATCATCAGCGGTGCGGCAAACCCGCCGGCGAAGCCGATGATCGCCAGCGGCAGCGCGTTCTGGCGCACCGCAAGCCCGGCCGAAGCCGCCGCCACCAGCACCAGCAGCGCAAACGCCGGCGTCGGCGGCAGCACGGCATACAGGCGCAGCGCAGCCAGCACCGTCAGGTAGAGCAAGGCCAGGCCACCCCCCTGCAAGGTCAGCGCGTAGCCGCTGACCCGGTCTCGCAGCCGCCAGCCGGCGGCGACCATCGCCAGCGCCGCTGCCGACAGCCCGGCCAGCCGCAGTTCCGCCGGCAGCCAGCCTTCTTCAGCCGCATAGCGGATCAGGTAGACGGCGCCGACAAAGGTGATCAGCACGCCGAGCCGCGCCAGCGGATTGCCGCTGCGGGCCCAGTCGAGCAGCCGTTCGATGCCGGCATCGAGCAGCGACGGACGCCGCGCCGTCGCGGCGGTGGTCACGGCCGGCGCCGGATCGTCGGCCGGCGGCGTCGAGGCCGACTGCGGCGACGGCAACGGATCAGGGCTGGATTCGGGCTCAGTCTGCGGTGGGCGTTCGGCATCAACCGCCGGCGGGCTGCCATCGACCGCAGCACCGGCGGCGGCCGATGGCGCGGCATCCGTGCCCGTGGCGGCCCGTTGGGCAGCATCGAGCCGCGCGTTCAGCAGCTGCAGCGCCTGCTCGACCTGCCGCAGACGCCCGAACAGATAGCCGCAGACCGCACCCAGCCAGGCCGCTTCGATCTGCTGCAGCGCAACGGCCGCCAGCACCGCGAACAGCAAGGTCCAGGCGATCG